>NZ_JBRUDG010000002.1:0-118463 GCF_053203725.1 Streptococcus porcorum
TTTAGGATGGAAATCTCCTATCGATATCAGAAAAGCTTTACTAGGAGCTAGCTCCTAGTAAAGCTTAACAAATGGATAGCTTCAAAATAACATTTTAGGTCTCACATCATTGACAAAGGTACACAGATACAGAAGGTAAGATTAGAATAACTCAAAAAACTTAAACAAACCTAATCTCATCAAAAATAAAAGGGCCACTAGCCCTTTTATATGATTCCATTATAGTGCGGCACGCAATAGTGCTTCTGAATTTTCAACATTACGCACAGAGCGTGGTAAGAAGGCGCGAATATCATCCTCTTTATAGCCAACTTGCAAGCGCTTTTCATCAATCAAGATCGGCGTTTTTAAAATACGAGGGTTCTGGATGATCACATCAATCACCTCACTCACACTAAGCTCCTCAATGTCAAATTTTAAAGCTTTAGCATAGCGATTTTTTGAAGATACGATACTTTCTACACCATTTTCTGTTTTTGATAAAATGTTAAATAATTCTTCTTTTGTTAGAGGGTCTTTTGCTAAATTTTGTTCTTTATAAGGTAATTGGTGAGCATTAAGCCATGTTTTAGCTTTTTTGCAGCTCGTACAACTTGAAATTGTATAAATCTTAATCATGTCAATTCTCTCTTTCCTTACATGATACTATTATCATACCACAGGCCCTCCTTGAATAAAATCCGTCTTAGGACCTATTTTTATTCCTCGATTTCAATAGCATCATCCAACTCTAGAACGACATCTTCCTGCTCAAGAACTTCTTCTTTAACAGACGCTACTGGCTCATCTGATGCCTCAATCAAGCCAAAATGCACGCGTACTTTACGATCAATTTCTTCTAGAATTTCAGGATGATCCAACAAGTACTTCTTAGCATTTTCAGAACCTTGACCAATCTTAGCATCGTTATAAGAATACCATGCACCAGCTTTTTTAATAATTCCTAAGTCACTGGCAATCTTCACCAACTCTCCTGCTGCTGAGATACCCTCACCATACATGATTTCAACCAAAGCTTCCTTAAAAGGAGGTGCTACCTTGTTTTTGACTACCTTAATTTTTGTCTCACGCCCAATGACACTACCTTTTTGGTCACCTGTTCCCTCAACTTTATTTGAAGTACTACGAACATCTAAACGCACAGAAGCATAAAACTTAAGAGCACGCCCACCAGGAGTTGTTTCAGGGTTTCCAAACATAACACCAACTTTTTCACGCAACTGGTTAATAAAGATGGCAATTGTTTTGGTTTTGTTAATGGAAGCAGATAGCTTGCGCATCGCTTGGCTCATCATACGCGCTTGAAGTCCCACATGACTATCACCGATATCCCCATCAATCTCCGCACGAGGAACAAGAGCTGCCACCGAGTCAATAACTACCAAATCAACTGCACCTGAATCAATTAACTTCCCTGCAATTTCAAGCCCCTGCTCACCAGAGTCTGGTTGTGATAGGAGTAATTCATCAATATTGACTCCTAAAGCTTGTGCATACAAAGGATCTAAAGCATGTTCTGCATCAATAAAGGCTGCAATACCACCTTCTTTTTGAGCTTGAGCTACAGCGTGAAGGGCAACCGTTGTTTTACCTGAACTCTCCGGACCGTAAATCTCAATAATACGACCTTTAGGATAACCACCTGCACCAAGAGCAATATCTAACGCTAGACTACCTGAGCTCATGACTTGAACTTTTTGCTCCGCACGCTCGCCCAGTCGCATCACTGCCCCCTTACCAAAATCCTTTTCAATGGTTTTTAAGGCATCATCTAAGGCCTTTTTACGCTCATCACCAAATTTTTTTGTAATTTCATCTAATTTTTTACCAGATTTTTTAGCCATTTTTTCTCCTTTATTTAAATCTAGAGACACATCTTTTTTATTATACTAAACTTTAGCTTTTTAATAAAGTCTGACGGACTAAATTTAAAGCATGTAGTACTGCTACTCTTCGAATCGTAGAACGACTTCTTCCTCCTAAAGATAGCTGTAAAATCTCTGTCCCATTTACGCTCGCCAAAGCAATAAAGACAGTTCCTACTGCTTGACCTTCTAATTCCTCTGGACCAGCAACACCAGTTAAGGAAATCGCAAAATCTGCACCTATCTTTTCTCTTGCTCCTTCAGCCATTGCTTGTGCTGTAAAGGAACTCACCACTCCATGCTCTGCTAGATCTTCTATATTAATCCCTAACATTTTTGATTTCTCCTCCATACTGTAGGTAACAAAACCACCCGAAAAAATCTGAGACGCTCCTGAAATATCAGCAAGACTGGCTTGAAATAAGCCAGCGGTTAGACTTTCAGCTGCCGTAATAGTTTTATTGTTAGCTTTCAAAAGATTAACCACCACTTCTGATAGACTTGTATCATCACCATAAGCATAAAATAGTTGAGAAAGTGGTTCTCGTTCTAAGATTTTTGATTCAAACTGGTCTAGTTTAAGAGTAGCCTCTCTTTGACTTTTTGCCTTAGTTGATAAGCGCAAAGTCACCTCACCAGTTTTCGCATAAGGCGCTAAAGTAGGATCAGTCTGTGTTTGAATCAAATCATCTAATAAAGTGACTAACTGACTCTCACCCATCCCAAAAAAGCGTAAAACACGCGAATAAAGTTTTTTACCACTGTCCAAAAGTGGCAATAGCTCCTCTCTCACCATCGGTTTTAACTCCCCTGGAGGCCCAGGGAGGACAACATAAGTCGTACCATCAACTGTACTGAGTCCACCTACTGCAAGTCCTGTGCGATTTTGTAAAGCAGTTGATCCTTCAATAATCTGAGCTTGACGTTCATTATTTGGTGTTCGACTGCTAGATGGCCGATGTGAGAAAAACTCATCTAGGCGCTGTTTAGCAGATAAATCAGTAACCAATTCACGATTTAAAAATTGCGCTAGGGTTTGTTTGGTCAAATCGTCTTCTGTTGGCCCTAAACCACCACATAGAATGATCAAATCACTCCGTTTTTTTGCAATGTCTAAAATCGATAAAAGACGCTCCGCATTATCCCCAACTACTGTTTGAAAATAAACATCGATACCAATCTGCGCCATCTGCTCAGATAAAAATTGAGCATTGGTATTAACAATCTGCCCTGTTAAAATCTCTGTCCCTACCGCTATCAATTCTGCCTTCATCTTTGCCTCCTAACTATTTATTCGATAATGATGGTCTTACTGTCATACTTTTTTTAATTTGTTAACAAAGAAACCAGAGTAGCGTCAAAACTGAGTACTCTGGTGTCTTATCTTTTCATCTACTTGACTAACATTTTCAAGCCAGATTTAATATAGTTTTCAGCGGTGTCAGTTGTCCCTTCAAAAAAGGCACGTATTTTTTTCAATTCACTAGCTTTATATCCCAGAACCAAAAGGGCTTCCATTGCTTCTTCTAATTCTGGATTACCAGTAGCCTTTTGATGAGATTTTTTCTGCTCAGGAGCTGTTTCGACAAATTTTCCTGCTAATTCTAAAACCATCTGTTGAGCTGTTTTTTTTCCAATTTTTGGAAACTTTGTTAAGTATTTAATATCGCCACTATCAATCGCAGCAACCAAGCCTTCGTTATCATCAGCTGCAATAATGGCCAAAGCTGATGTTGGACCAATTCCTGTAACAGAAATTAAATTTAAAAAAACTGATTTTTCATGCTCATCATGAAAACCATATAACAACTGGGCATCCTCACGCACCACATGATGTAAAAAAATGCGAACTTCTTGATTAACTAAATCAGAAAAACTATAAGGATTGGCAACATGTATGATATAGCCCAAACCCGCTGTTTCTACCACAATATACTTAGCAGTAATTCGTGTCACTACCCCTTTAATATAATCGTACATCTCTTTTCCTTCTATTCATATTTTCCCATTTCACGTAAACTTTGGTGGTTTTCTTGAATACGTCTAAACATTTTTTCCATATCTGATGTCGTAAAATGAACTAGAACTGGTCGTCCATGAGGACAATTATAAGGATTTTGGCACTCAGATAATTGAGTCAGTAAATCTCTTGCAGAGTAGTCATCTAGCTTATGATTAGCTTTAATACTACGCTTACAAGACATCATAATGGCCAACTCTGACCTGTAACCCTTAATGGAGACCTGATTGGTTAATAGCAACATGTCACACATCTCATAAACCCCTGACTCAATCTCTTCTTCTTTAAACCAAATAGGATGCTCACGCAAAATAAAAGTATTTGGACCATAATCTTCTAAGTAAACCCCTACTTGATTTAAGAGAGACATCTTATCCTTTAGACGCAAAAAATCATCCTTAGGGAACTCAAATAAATAAGGGACTAACAGTTGTTGCGAAGAATTGTCAACCTGACCAATTTTTTCCCGATAGTATTCATATTTCACTCGTTCCTGGGCAGCATGTTGATCGATAATGTATAGACCTTCTTTACCTTGCGCAAACAAATAAGTACCGTGCATTTGACCAAAGTAATCTAGTTCAGGAAATGTGGAGCTGACCTCATTTTCAAGTCTTTCTACAGCCTTGTCAATCTGATTTTTACTCGATTTCACTGACCAATCAAAATCTGGATGTTCTGAAAATGTGCTATCTTCTCCAATTTCTCTTCTGTTAGCCATCTTAATAGAAAAACTAACAGCATCTGTTCTGTCAACTTCTTTGTCAACATCCTTGTCAACATTGTCAAATCCCTTGACAGTATTTTCTGCTACTTGAGCTTCATCAAGGAAAAAATCTTGCTTAACAGCATCGTATCTCAATGGACTACTTTTTAAATTGAGAGTCGTTTGAACCGGTTTTGAGAGAGAACGTGTACTTGATTTTGCTAAGTTTTCAAGAGCATCTGGAATCAAATCTTGTTGACGCAAACTTTCCATGATAGCTGTTTTAATTAAATGCATCAGCTCAGCTTCTTTTGAAATACGAACTTCTTGTTTAGTTGGATGAACATTAACATCAGCAAGATAAGGATCAATCTGAATATCAATGACAGCAATAGGAAAACGTCCAACCATTAGTTTGGATCCATATCCTTCTAAAATCGCTCGGTTGATCAAAAAATTTTTAATATAACGCCCGTTAATTAATAGTGTAATATAATTACGGTTTGCTCTAGTCAGCTCTGGCAAACTGATATAGCCTGAAATTTCAAAATCCAAATCACTGGTACTAATTTCCACCATCTTACGAGCAGTGTTCAAACCATAAATTCCTGAAATAGCTTGACGTAAATCACCTGTTCCGGTTGTCTTTAGCAATTCACGACCATCATTAATCAATGTAAAAGCAATTTCTGGGTGTCCTAAACTTAAGCGGTTGACCACATCAATAATATGAGCTTGCTCTGCTTGTAAACTCTTCATGTACTTCAAGCGTGCTGGCGTGTTAAAAAAGAGATTTTCGACCTTTATTTTTGTTCCAATGGGTGTTGTGACAGGCTCTTGTTTTTCAACTTTACCCCCATTGGCCACAAGTAAGGTACCACTTGGGTCTGCCTGACTAGCCGTTTTAATCGTTAATTTACTAATAGACGCAATAGATGGTAGGGCTTCACCACGAAAGCCTAAGGTTCTAATCCGAAACAGATCTGCTTGATTTTTAATCTTACTCGTTGCATGCCTTCTTAAACTAAGAGCAACGTCAGACTGACGCATTCCTTCTCCATTGTCTGTGATTTGAATCGACTTGAGTCCTGCTTCCTCTATCTCTATTGTGATTTGACGGCTGCCTGCATCAATAGCATTTTCTACCAGTTCCTTGACCACACTAGCAGGACGTTCAATCACCTCACCTGCTGCAATTTGGTTAGCTAAAATCTCTGGTAATTCGATAATTTTTGACATTGCTTCCCTTTCTAAAGCAGTTTTTTCAATTCGTATAAGGTTGACATAGCTTCCATAGGGGTAAGATTTAAGACATCAACCTTCTGTAATTGATCTAATACAGGATGTGAAGCTTCTTGAAAAAGGCTGAGCTGCGTACTAACGGCTTCTTTAGTAACAGCAGATGGATTCACCTGAGCAACTATCTGAGCCGAGTGTTCTTCTAAATCTTTTAAAATGGTGTCTGCACGATTCAGTAAATTTCTCGGTAAACCTGCAATCTTAGCCACATGAATACCGTAAGATTTATCAGCAGGACCTTCAGCAATTTTGTGCAAGAACGTCACTTCTCCATCTTGTTCTAAAATAGAGACATGAACATTGACTAACTGTGTCAATGTTTTTGACAAAGTTGTCAACTCATGGTAATGGGTAGCAAACATGGTCTTTGCCCCAACATGCTCATGAATATACTCAATAATGGACTGAGCAAGGGCCATACCATCATAAGTAGCCGTTCCACGACCCAACTCATCAAATAAAATCAAGGAGTGCGGGCTAGCTAATTGAATCGCTTGATTAGCCTCCATCATCTCAACCATAAAAGTCGATTGTCCAGAAATCAAATCATCTGCTGCCCCAATACGTGTGAAAATAGCATCAAAAATTGGAAAATTAACATAATCTGCTGCAACAAATGCTCCCATTTGAGCCATAATTACGGTCAAGGCGAGTTGACGCATATAAGTCGATTTCCCACTCATATTAGGTCCTGTAATTAACTGAATCGTAGTATCAGTATCAAAAGTAATGGTGTTTGGAATATACTCTTGTACTCCCATCACTTTTTCGACAACAGCATGACGACCATTTTCAATCGAAATCATTTGGTCAGTATTAAATAGCGGTCGAATATAGTGATTATTTTCAGCCACAACTGCTAATGATTGCAAGACATCAATAGTTGCCAGTAGGCGGGCTAATTTTTGAAGGCGCTGAATGTATTTTTCAACCTGAGCACGAATAGACATAAAGATATCATACTCAAGATTAGCTGACTCTTCACGTGCTTCTAACATATCCCCTTCAATCTTTGCCAATTCAACTGTACCATAACGCTCTGAGTTTTTTAGGGTTGCTTTTCGAAAGAAATGCTCTGGGACCAAGTCAAGATTAGAGTTGGTTACATGGAAATAATAGCCATCTTTTTTATTGTAGTCAACTTTTAGATTAGAAATGCCACTAGCTTCACGCTCTTTAGCTTCTATCTCAGCTATCCATCCTGCTCCTTCTTTCATCACACGGCGATAGCCATCTAGTTTTTCATCAAACCCTGTTTTAATAATATTACCTTCTAAAATTGTCATGGGAGCTTCTGGATTAATAGCTGAGCTAATCAAGTGTTCCAACTCTGGTAGGGGATCCAGTTGTGCAACCAACTGTTCTAAAGCAGGGCTATCAAACGTTTCTAAGATAGACTTAATCATAGGAACATTGGACAAGGTTTTTCCAAGTTGAAGGAGATCCTTAGGATTAGCTTTTCCAAAAGAAACTCGACTAGCCAAACGCTCAATATCATAGATTCCTTTTAAGCTTTCTGTTAAATCATGGCGCTCAAAAAAATGGTCTAAGAAAGCTTGAATCACCTCTTGACGATTTAAAATTTTAGTTTGATTCACCAAAGGCCGATCAATCCAGCTACGCAATAAACGAGTCCCCATAGCCGTCTTAGTCTCATCTAGTAGCCAGTACAAACTACCATGTTTCTTTCCTGTCCGAGCATTTTCTAATAAGTCTAAGCTTTTTTTCGTGGCGTAAGTCATCTGCAAAAAGTCCTTAATTTCGTAATGTAAAGCTTTTTGGAGATGGCTAAGTTCTCTTAGTTGCGTGGTTTTAACATAAGCTAATAACTTACCTGCACTGCTTTTTTCAAGAGGTGTCAAGGCGTTGTCAATAAGGTGTAAATCTTCTATGGCCTCCAAACTCTCAGATAATAACAAGTTGAGTTGTTTGGTTAAAAGGTGCTTTTCTTGTTCAGGTAGCTGATACCCCAAAACAACTTCTTTTGCCTTAAGGTTTAAAATCTCTGATGTGGCTGTATCAAAATCTGATAAGGTAGTTGTATGAAACTCCCCTGTTGATACATCCATATAAGCAAGGCCATAAGAAAGACCATCTGTATCAAGAGAGACTAAGAAATTATTACTAGCATCCTGACTACTGGAATCAATAGCTGTCCCTGGGGTAATGACCTGAACAACTTCTCTTTTGACCACACCGACAGCTTTTTTTGGATCCTCCATCTGCTCGGCAATCGCCACCTTATATCCCAACTCGACTAAGGTGTCAATATATTGTTGCGCTGCATGAAAAGGCATGCCTGCCATTGGAATAGGATGATCTGCATTTTTATTACGACTCGTCAAGGTCAGCTCTAAAATTTGGGCAGCTTTTGTCGCGTCCTCATAAAATAACTCATAAAAGTCCCCCATACGAAATAGCAAAAAAGCATCTGGATATTCTTTTTTAATATCCAGATACTGCTGCATGCCTGGGGAGAGTTTTTCTTTTGTCATGATGTCAACTCCTCATTTATTTTATCTTCAATAGATTTTGTCACATACTGTAAAAGATCACTAGTGTCTTGTAACTTTACACGATAAGCTTGAACAAGGGGATTTTGATTAAGCTCAACCTCTAAAAGAATAGCAGCCTCACTACTGCTTTCATAAGCTTGAGATTTCTCTAACTTTTGGTATAAAACTGCTTCTTGCTGATAAGCTTTCATCTTTATAGTTTGCTCTTGTAATTGTGGTAATGATTTAACTTCTTTTTCTAGAGCTTGATAAGAAATCACATTAGGATGCTGAGCTAGAAGACTAGCTAGATGATCTAACTGTTTTTGAAAAGGCATCATAGTGATAACTCAATATCGCTTTCTAAATTTTTTGCCATCGCTTCATCTCGACAAATCACAATCAATGTATCAGCGCCAGCAATTGTCCCTAAGATCCCCTCCTCGTTCTCAGCATCAATAATATTAGCTAAAACATCAGCTTCTCCTAAATTAGTATGGATGACCAACATAAAACTTGCACGCGCAACCTTTAAGATAAACGGTGATATGGCTTCTAAAAAACTGCTATCTGTTAGATTAGATAGGCTATAATACAATCGACCTTCACCGTCCCGTAATTTTAATAACCCAATTTCTCTCAAGTCACGAGACAAAGTGGCTTGTGTTACAGAAATACCCTCTTCCTCTAAAAGAGCCTTGATCTCTTCTTGTGTTCCCACACGGCCTTTCTGGATAATTCGTTTGATTCTATTTTGACGTTCTTGTTTGTTCATGATATCCTCAATCTTGTATAAATATGCTAACTGATTATATCAAAAATTCCTTATTTTTTCGACACTTAAAGCAGGAGACTTCCTAGAAATCTTCTATTTTTAGTCATCAATTGAGTGATTTTATGTTAAAATAGAATGACTGATTAACAAAGGAGTACCTTTATGAATAACAAAGAATTGATTGCTTTAGAAATCAATAAAGTTGTCCCTGACTTGGACAAAGAAACAATTTCCAACTTACTTGAAACACCTAAAAATTCTGACATGGGAGATGTGGCCTTTCCTGCCTTTAGCCTCGCTAAAATTCTTAGAAAAGCCCCTCAAATGATTGCATCAGAAATTGCAGAAAAAATCGATGCTTCAGCCTTTGAAAAAGTAGAGGCAGTTGGACCTTACATCAATTTTTTCCTCGATAAAAAGGCTATTTCTGTAAAAGTGTTGAAAGAAGTCATCCGCAATAAAGAGCATTACGCTGATCAAAGTATCGGGCAAGGAAAAAATGTTGCCATTGACATGTCCAGCCCAAACATTGCCAAACCTTTTTCTATTGGACATCTTCGCTCAACTGTTATCGGAGACAGCTTATCCAATATCTTTAAAAAATTAGGCTATCATACGGTCCGCATTAACCACCTTGGTGACTGGGGTAAACAGTTTGGTATGCTAATTGTTGCTTACAAAAAATGGGGAGATCAAAAAGCTGTTGAGGAAAACCCTATCAGTGAACTCTTAAAACTCTATGTTCGTATCAATGAGGAAGCTAAAGAACATCCTGAATTAGATGACGAAGCACGTGACTGGTTCCGTAAGTTAGAAAATGGGGATGAAGAAGCACTTAACTTGTGGCAATGGTTCCGCGATGAAAGTCTAGTAGAGTTTAACCGCCTTTATAAAGAGCTTGATGTTAAATTTGATAGCTACAACGGTGAAGCCTTTTATAATGACAAGATGGATGAAATCGTTGAACTGCTTGAAGAAAAAGGTCTTCTTGAAGAATCAGAAGGTGCTCAAGTTGTCAACCTTGAAAAATACGGTATTGAACACCCCGCTCTTATCAAAAAATCTGACGGTGCCACTCTTTATATCACACGCGATCTCGCTGCTGCCCTTTATCGCAAACGCCAATATGACTTTGCTAAGGCCATTTATGTGGTAGGGCAAGAACAGTCAGCCCATTTCAAACAACTTAAAGCTGTCCTTAAGGAAATGGACTATGACTGGAGTGAGGATATTACTCACGTTGCCTTTGGTCTAGTCACTAAAGAAGGTAAAAAACTTTCTACACGTAAAGGGAACGTTATCCTACTTGAACCAACTATTGCCGAAGCAGTTAGTCGTGCTAAAGCTCAAATTGAGAGCAAAAACCCTAACTTGCCAAACAAAGATGCCGTAGCTCATGCTGTGGGAGTTGGTGCCATCAAGTTCTACGACCTAAAAACAGACCGTACCAATGGCTATGACTTTGACCTAGAAGCTATGGTTTCCTTCGAAGGAGAAACTGGACCTTATGTGCAATATGCTCACGCACGCATCCAATCCATCTTGCGTAAGGCCGACTTCACACCAGACGAAACAACAACTTATAGCTTATCTGATACAGAAAGCTGGGAAATTATCAAATTGATCCAAGACTTCCCACGTATTATTGTCCGCAGTGCCGATAACTTTGAGCCATCTATCATCGCTAAATTTGCGATTAACCTTGCACAAAGCTTTAACAAGTACTATGCGCACACTCGTATTCTAGATGACAGTCCAGAACGTGATAGTCGCTTAGCACTTTCTTATGCCACAGCAACAGTCTTAAAAGAAGCCCTTGCTCTTCTTGGAGTAGAAGCACCAAACGAAATGTAAACAAAATCCCATTTGGTAAATACCAAATGGGATTTTCTTAATTCAGATTCTTTTTCCTTCGAATCGTAAAATCGGAACTAACGACCTCATCTACATCTAAAATAGAGATAAAGGCATCTGGATCCATATCTAATAAAATCGCCTTAACATCTCTTACTTCGCTAGGGTTTAACACCACATAGAGTACCTGATAAGAAGTTCCTGAGTAAGCACCTTGTCCCTGTAAAAAGGTTACTCCTCTATTGATCTCATTTAAAATTCGTTTTGCTACCAAATCTGATTGTTTCGTAATAATAATCATTCCTCGAACACGATAACCACCATTTTGAACAACCGTTACGACTTGACTAAAGACAAAACTGGCAATTAAGGTATAAAGCATATGTTGTAAATCAATATAAGTTAGAGAACCTAATAAAACCAGCAGATCTATGGTTAAAAGCGTCTGCCCCAATTTGAAGCCGAATTTTTCCTCTAAGACACGCCCGATAATATCTGTTCCACCTGTTGTGGCACCATATCGAAAAACAAGACCACTTCCTACACCTGCAAAAAGACCAGCGACCACAGCCACCAACATCATGTCATTCTTTAAGGGAATTTCAATTGGAACACGTTGCCATAGCCAGATAAAAATAGACATGGTGAGGGTGCCATAAATGGTTAAAACTAATGATTTTTTTCCAAAAACACGTGCCCCCAAGACAAATAACGGTAAGTTTAAGAGTAGGGAAGAATAGGCAGGATTAAGACCTATTAAAAAATTGATGATAAGAGTAACTCCTGCGATGCCCCCTTCAGCTAAATGATAAGCCATATTAAACTTGACAAAACCAAAAGTATATATTGCAACCCCCAAAGCAATCATTAGCAGATTCTTAAAGGTTAATCGTTTATCTTCTTTCATCACGTATCCCCCTTACCACAAAAAAGGAAATCGGGATCAATCATCATCTCCCAATTTCCTCCTTTCTATTTTTTCATTTTTCGATATTTACTTTTTGATGCCACAAATTCTGGACTCATGACTTCATCAACATTAAAGACTGAAACAAAAGCTTGCGAATCAAGTTCTCTCACTAAGATCTTAACATCACGAACATCTGTAGGGCTCAAAGCAACATACATCACATCTTTTTCTCGACCAGAGTAGGCTCCCTCTCCTTTTAAAAAAGTTACCCCTCTCCCCAAATCTTTCATAATAACCTTTGAAATCTCTTGGGAGTGATTAGAAATAATGATCATGCCCCGAACAGCATATCCACCATTTTGAACTAGATTAACCATCTGGCTGTACATAAAGCTAGCAATCAAAGCATACATCATCTTGGGAATAGTGATATAGGTCAGCGATAAAATCATCACAAAAATATCAAATGCAAGAAGAGCTTGGTTTAATTGGATTCCAAACTTGTCCTCAATAACACGTGCTACAATATCAGACCCTCCAATAGTCCCCCCATTTCTAAAGACCAATCCACCACCTAAACCAGCAGTGATGCCAGCGAGCAAGGATACTACCAAGTCATCATGTTCTAAATCAATGACAATAGGAACTTTCTGGAAGATCCAAATAAAAAAATAGAGACAGAAAATTCCCTCAATCGTATAAATCATTGATTTACGACCAAATAAGTAAGCTCCTAAAAGGATCAAAGGTAGATTAATCAGATAGCCTGAATAGGTAGGGTTAATTCCAAAAAGGGCATGTAACACTAGTGTCAAACCAGATAAACCATTGGCTGCAATTTGATTAGCCATATTAAAGTAAACAAATCCAAAAGCATAAATAGCTGCCCCAAAGGCAATCAGAATCATATTTTTCAGACGAAACTGATAATCCACTATCATACAAAATCTCCTAAACTCCTACTGATCCTCTTCTACAAATCTTCCAATGATATGAACATTCTCCGCTACTGAAACAAAGGCTGTCGGATCATATTTTTTCATCAAATACTTAAACTCAGCATACTCTGAACGGGTGATAATAGTGATCAAGACACATTTTTTCTCGTGATTATAAGTTCCTTCTGCATCATTGATACAGGTCACACCACGATTTAATTTTTTGTGAATCATGCGAGTGACTTTATCAGGATTACTGGTGATAATCATAGCCTGCATTTTCTTTTGCTTGGTAAAGACAGCATCCGTCACACGACTAGAGACAAAGATTGTCACCATGGAGTATAGAGCATACTGCCAACCAAACAAAAGTCCCGCAAACAACATAATGACAGCATTCACTGCTAAGGAAATATTACCAACATCACGGCCTGTTTTCTTACGGATCGTTAAACTAACAATATCTGTCCCACCACTTGAAATATTAGACTTCAAAGCATAACCTATGCCAACTCCCATCACCAAACCTCCAAAAATGGCGTTAATCAAGGGATCTTTGGTTAACGTTATTTCAGGCATAAACTGAATAAATAAGGTACTTAAAGTAACTGTAATAAAAGTAAATACTGTAAATTTATGCCCAATCTTATACCAAGCCAATACAATCAAAGGAATATTAATAGCATAAAAGGTAAGAGCTACAGGAATTGCAAAACCTAGTAGGCGGTGGCTTAGAGCTGACAGAACCTGTGCTAAACCAGTGACACCACTGGAATAGACATGCCCTGGCTGAAAGAAAAAGTTGACTGCAATACTGGATAAAAGGGCATAAAGCAGGGAAGCGGATACCTTCTCTGCATATTTTTCCCTTGAAATACTTTGTAGGGTTTGAAACAATCCTACTTTTTTAGCAGCCTGACCAACTGCATACTTTGTTTTCTTTTTAAAACTAGCTTTTTTAATCATTGTCCTCTACTTGCAAAGCAAGCTCTTCAAGTTGTTTTGGAGAAACAAGGCTAGGTGCTTGTGTCATAGGATCACTAGCCTTATTATTTTTAGGAAAGGCAATTACTTCACGGATATTATCTTTACCAGCCAATAACATCACCAATCGGTCTAGACCCAAGGCTAAACCACCGTGTGGTGGGAAACCATAGTCCATAGATTCTAACAAGAAACCAAACTGTTCATTAGCTTCCTCAAGAGAGAATCCTAGAGCTTTTAACATCCGCTCTTGTAAGTCTTTTTGATTAATCCTCAAGCTACCACCACCAAGCTCATAACCATTTAAGACAATATCATAAGCAATAGCTTTTACCTTACTAAGATCACCCTCAAGTTCATGTGCTGTATCTGCTTGCGGCAGGGTGAAAGGATGGTGAGCTGACATGTAGCGGCCTTCTTCTTCTGACCATTCAAACATTGGCCAATCAACAATCCACAAGAAATTAAATTGTGACTCATCAATTAAATCTTGCTCCTTAGCAATACGATTACGAAGAGCGCCTAAAGTATTATTCGCAACATCTAAGCTATCTGCTACAAAAAGGACCAAATCATTTTCAGAAAGCGCTAAGCGCTCAACAAGAGCTGACTCAATATCTGTTAAAAACTTAGCAACTGGACCTGCTAAGTTAGCATCATTATACTTCACCCAAGCTAGACCTTTAGCACCGAATTGTTTGGCAAACTCTGTCAACTTGTCAATATCTTTACGAGAATAAGCATCCGCCTTACCTTTGACAATAATTGCTTTTACTGTCTCAGCTTCTGAAAAGACTTTGAAATCAACTCCCTTTACAGTTTCTGTCAAGTCTTCTAGAAGCATTTCAAAACGAGTATCTGGCTTATCTGAACCATACTTGTTCATAGCTTCGTCATAAGACATACGTGGGAATGGCAAAGTGACTTCAATCCCTTTTGTATCCTTCATCACTTTTGCGAGTAAACCTTCTGTCAAGTCTTGAATCTCAAGATCTGTTAAAAATGATGTTTCTAAATCAACCTGTGTAAACTCAGGTTGACGGTCACCACGAAGATCTTCATCACGGAAACACTTAACAATTTGATAATAGCGATCAAATCCAGCATTCATCAACAATTGTTTTGTAATTTGAGGGCTTTGTGGAAGAGCATAAAAATGACCTTGACTCACTCGACTTGGTACAAGGTAATCCCTCGCTCCTTCTGGAGTGGACTTTGTTAACATCGGTGTTTCTACATCAATAAATTCAAGAGCATCCAAATAATTGCGAATAGAATGTGTCACCGCTGCACGCAGTTTAAAGTTTTCGAGCATCTCAGGGCGACGAAGATCTAGGTAACGGTAACGCAAACGTGTCTCATCACTGATTTCTGCACCATCTTTAATTTCAAAAGGAGTTGTTTTGGCTACATTTAGAATACGCAACTGCTCAACATGTAATTCCACCTCACCTGTAGGCAATTTATCATTAGCTTGACCACGTTTTTCAACTTGACCTGTCACTTCAATAACATACTCACTACGTAATTTTTCGGCTGTAGCCACAACTTCTGCTGAAGCATTTTCTGGGTTGATCACCAATTGCATGATGCCTTCACGATCACGCAAATCAATAAAAATCAAACCTCCTAAGTCGCGACGTCTAGCAACCCAACCTTTAAGAGTTAGGATTTGTCCAACATGTTCTGTGCGAACACGTCCTGCATACATTGAACGTTTCATATTATTTCTCTTCTCCATCTAAAATATTCATTCCTTCATATTATAACAAAAAGCGCTTAAAAACCCCACCCATTTCAAAAGAGTTTTTCGTTGCTTATCCTAAAATCTAGATAAGATTATCTTATCAGACAAAAACCTCAGTAAGTTCAACTTACTGAGGTTTTTGTTAGGCTAACTTTTCTACAATAGCCGCAAAGTTTTCTGTGATTTCAGTAAAGCTTGCGGTGTACTCTTCACGCGTCTGATTATTTTTAATAGTGACTTGGCCACTTTCTACTTCACTTTCGCCAAGCGTTATCACTAACTTCGCACCAAAAGTATCTGCTGACTTGAACTGCGCCTTAATTTTACGGTTAAGATAGTCTCGTTCTGCTTTAAAACCTTGATGACGAATAGCTTGTACCAACTCTAAAGCCTTCCCATTAGCACCAGCTCCTAAAACCGCTAAATAAACATCCAAACTTTCTTCAACTGGTAGGCTGATCCCTTGTTTTTCAAGAATTAAAAGCAAGCGTTCAAGTCCTAGTCCAAAACCAAAACCAGCCGTTTCTGGACCACCGAAATACTCAACCAAACCATCATAGCGACCACCTGCACAGATGGTCAAGTCAGAACGATCAACAGTTGTGATGAACTCAAAAATCGTGTGATTATAATAATCCAATCCACGAACCATATTGGTATCAATCACATAAGGAATCCCCAAGCTCTCAAGCATGTTACGTACTTGATCAAAATGTTCCTGACTCTCTTCATCTAGATAATCTAAAATAGACGGAGCATTTTCCACTGCTAGCTTGTCTTCTTTTTCCTTAGAATCTAGGACACGCAAAGGATTTTCTTCTAGACGACGCTGACTATCTTTTGAGAGCGTCTCACGAAGAGGGGTTAGATAGTCAATCAAAGCTTGGCGGTAGGTCGCACGACTCTCTGGGCTACCCAAAGTATTAAGGTGAAGGGTCACATCTTTAATCCCTAAAGTCGTAAATAATTGATAAGCCATAGCGATCGTTTCAACATCTGTGGCAGGGTTGGGAGAGCCAAAGCACTCAACACCAATTTGGTGAAACTCACGCAAGCGACCTGCTTGTGGACGCTCATAACGAAACATTGAACCAATGTAATAAAGTTTAACAGGTTTTTGAACCTCTGGAGCAAAAAGTTTGTTTTCAACATAAGAACGGACCACTGGAGCTGTTCCTTCTGGACGTAGAGTGATGTGGCGCTCACCCTTATCATAAAAATCATACATCTCCTTAGTGACAATGTCTGTTGTATCGCCAACAGAGCGACTAATCACTTCATAATGTTCAAACATAGGTGTTCGAATTTCAGCATAATGGTATTTCTTAAATGTTTCACGTGCAACTTCCTCCACATACTGCCATTTAGCAGACTCTTGTGGCAGAATATCTTGTGTTCCCTTAGGTTTTTGCAATTTCATCTGTATTGATACAAGGCCCTATCTTTGAAAAATAAAGCATCATCCTTCAAAAACTAGCTAGCGTCTATTAGTGATACGACACCGCTACAGCCTCTTCACCTTTCCCTTAATTTCCTACCTATTTTACCACATTCTGCCCTCAAAAACTATCACTAGAAAAGGAAAAGACTGGTCAAGAAAGAAATTTTTCTTACTCCTTCATCACAAAAGAATGTCTCACTTTTTATGAAAATACATGAAAACCATTGTCTTTATCAGGGATCTGCGATATAATTTTCTAAGAAAACGTTTGCATAGAAAGGTTGCTTATGAAAAAAGAATTTCGATTAGTTCCCTACGGGGATACCCCTTATCACACTGGTTTAGCTATTCCTGTTTTTTCTTTACGTAGCGAAAACGATTTCGGTGTTGGGCAATTTAGCGATTTAAAGGCCTTGGCAGATATCACCAAAGCAAGTGGGCTTGATATTATTCAGATTTTACCAATTAACGACACCAATGCCACTCAAACCTTTAAGGATTCTTCTCCTTATACCGCCACTTCTGTTTTTGCCCTCCATCCCCTTTATCTAGACTTAACACCATTTGAAAAAGAGCTTGATTCAGACAGTCTTACAACTTATCAAAAAGAGAAGGCAGCATTCAATCAGCTAGAGGCGGTGGATTATCCAAATGTTATCAAAAGAAAACTCTTTTATGCTCGAAAAGTCTTTGACAAACTCAAAAAAAGTCTAGCTCACGACAAAAACTTCAAAGCTTTTAAAGAAGAGAAAAAAAGCTGGCTAGAAGCTTATGCTTGCTTTAACTATTATCTCAAGCAGTATGATAGTACCGATTTTACAGATTGGAAAGAGCATGCCGTCTATCAAGATCATTTCTATAAAGAACTACAAAAAAATGCTGAAGCTAAAGATTTCTTAGACTTCCAAGCTTTCTTACAATTCGTCCTTCACCAACAGCTCCTTGAGGCTACTCAATATTGTCATAGCATCGGAGTCGCCATTAAAGGAGATATTGCCATCGGAGTCGGACTTTTCTCAGCAGACGCTTGGCAAAATCCTGATCTCTTTAATCTGGATATGCAAGCAGGAGCTCCACCAGATGCTTTTTCCACAACAGGACAAAACTGGGCTTTACCGACTTATAATTGGACACGTATGGCAGAAGATGGGTACGCTTGGTGGAAGGCCCGTCTTAACAGTATGGCAACCTATTTTGATGCCTACCGCCTAGACCATATCCTTGGTTTTTTCCGTATCTGGGAAATTCCAACCTACTCTGTTCGTGGTTTACTCGGACACTTCACCCCTGCCCGCGGTTACTCCGTTGAAGAATTGGAACAAATTGGTATTCCTTTCCGAGCTTGGGGAGGGGAAAAGCGGTTTGTTGAACCTTTTATCAAGGATTGGGTTATCGACCGTATTTTTGGACGTGATCAAAGAGATAGAATTATTCAAAATTACCTCAATTATGTAGGCTATAAAAATTATGAATTAAAAGAGCCTTTTAAAGACCAAAAGACGATCGAAGCTCTAGATATTGAAGAATATATCAAGGATGGACTCTACCAGTTGACAGAAAATGTCCTACTCATTAAGGATCATGAAACAGATGGGTACTATCATCCCCGTGTCTCTCTAACACAAACTATCTCTTATCAAGAATTAGGCTATGAATTCCAAGAAAAATTTGATTGGCTTCATAATGACTACTTCTATTATCGTAATAATCATTTTTGGAAGGAAAAAGCTCTAGAAAAGTTACCTGTCCTCAAAAATGCAACAGATATGCTTGCTTGTGGAGAAGATTTAGGGATGGTACCTGCCACTGTTCCAGAAGTAATGGCAGAAACGCAGATTTTAAAATTAGCTGTTGAACGTATGCCTGATGACCCTTCTCAATTTGTTCACCACTTGGATCACTTAGATTACCTCTGTGTGGCAACTCCCTCTAGTCATGATACTTCAACCCTAAGACAGTGGTGGCAAGAAGATTTTGCATTTACGCAACAATATTATAACCAAGTAATGCACTTCTTTGGAGAAGCGCCACAAGAGGCTGGTCCAGAGGTGATTGAGAATATCATTTATCGCCACCTCAATTCTAATGCCATGATTGTCATTTTCCCACTACAAGACCTATTTGCTCTTAACACTGAGGTAAGCAATCCGAATCAAACAATCGAGCGCATTAATGACCCTTCTAATCCCAAAAATAGTTGGGATTATCGCATGCACCTCTCTCTTGAGCAGTTGTCTGAAAAAGCGGACTTTATTCAACAGCTTCATCACATGGTTACCAACTCTCGTCGAAGCAGCAAAGGCTAAAAAATGCTGTTCTAGTACCCTTTCTTAAACCAGTGTTTGAGGAAAAAATCTTAGAAAGTCCTATTGATCCGCTATGTAACTGATACAAATGAGTTTTCTTTACTCCCTAACTTGTAGGCTAGGACGTAAAGGAGACTTTTTTCATTTATCTAGTAACATCTGAAAATAATGATCGTTTCAAAAGCTTGACATCTATTCTAAAAATAGTATAATTAGAATAGTTCTAAATAATATTTATAATCATTCTAAATTAGAGGTAAACAATTATGACAACTAAAGACTATGGTAAAGCGCCATTTGTAACCAATATTGAGACAGCTACACTTGAAAATACTAACTACCGCACAGCTCTCTGGACAGGAGAACTCTTACAAGTTACCCTCATGTCTATCCCAGTTGGTAGTGACATCGGTGCAGAAGTTCACAATGAAAACGACCAGTTCCTCCGTATTGAGCAAGGGCACGGCCGTGTTATTATGGGTGAATCTGCTGATAAGATTACGCTTGATACTGAAGTTGGACCAGAAGATGCCATTTTCATTCCAAATGGAACCTACCATAATGTCATCAACATCGGTCAAGAAGACCTTAAAATCTACTCTATCTATGGACCAGCCCACCACGCTCATGGGACAGTTCATGAAACCCAAGCCATTGCTATCGCTGCTGAAGAAGCAGAAGAGCACGGTCATTAAGATGAACATTTTTCAACTTCAATCTGTCGGCTTATCAGATAATGATAAGTCGATTTTAACTGACATTAGTTTTACCGTTGCAGAAGGCGAGCGACTAACCTTGGTTGGACCTTCGGGCAGTGGAAAAAGCTCTATCCTAAAACTCTTGGCAGGCTTAACATCTGCGACCAGTGGGACTATTTTCTTTCAAGGAAAAGACCTAGCAGAGCTGGACATGCCGACTTACAGGAGAGAAGTTTCTTATTGTTTTCAACAGCCAGTTCTCTTTGGGCAGACCGTCCAAGATAATCTCCAGTTTCCATTTACCATTCGTCAGCTAGCCTTTGACCAGACCAAAGCCCTCAAGGCTTTAGAAACTGTGAATCTAGCACCAGAATTTTTAAGCAAGAAAATCACAGAACTATCTGGAGGAGAAAAGCAACGCGTTGCCCTCATCCGTAATCTACTCTTTGAGCCAAAGGTATTACTCTTGGACGAAATCTCTGCAGGCTTAGATGCCGAAACCAAGGCCATTGTCAACAAGCTCTTAGCAGACTACCAAGCTGCTAGAAATACTCTGATTGAAGTCACTCATGACCAGTCAGAGATTGATGCAGCCCAAAAGATTTTAAGAATTGAAGGAGGTCGTATCCAAGGATGAACGTTTCAGTAGATAATCTCTCCCTAGCCCTTGTTTTCGGACTGGTCTTAGTAGCCACGGGCATCAGTCAGAAGGAAAAGCTGGGCTTGACTAAGGATATTGTCATGGCCGTTGTCAGAACTGTCCTCCAGCTAATCTTTGTTGGCTACGTTCTTAAGTTTATCTTCCAAGCTTCAAATGTTTTTCTTAGCTTGATGATGATTTTGATTATTCTTTTTAATGCCAGTGTCCAAGCTAACAAACGCAATCCCAATAGCAAGAAATCCTTGCTTCATCCCTTTCTAGCCCTTTTAACTTCGACTGGTCTGACCTTGACAATCTTGGTACTATCGGGTGCTATCAAGTTTACTCCTTCGCAGGTCATTCCCATTTCAGGAATGTTGGCTAGCAATGCCATGACGGCCATCGGCCTGTCCTATCGGGCTATGTACAAGTCTTTCACAGATAACCGCCAACAAGTTTTGGAAAAACTCAGTCTAGGTGCCAGTGTTAAATTGGCTTCACAGGAGATTTTGCGAGAGGCTATCAAAACAGGCATGCAGCCTACTATCGATTCAGCCAAAACAGTCGGTCTTGTCAGCCTACCTGGGATGATGTCAGGGCTAATATTTGCAGGAGTTGATCCGGTCCATGCTATTCGTTATCAGATTATGGTCATGTTCATGTTGTTGTCGGCGACCAGTCTGGCTTCTGTAATCGCCTCCTATGCAGCCTATCAGACCTACTTTACGGATAGGGCCCAGTTGAAATTTGACTAATCGTTTCAGACTAGAGATAAAAGAAAAACACAGATAACCTTAGTTAACGTTATCTGTGTTTTTAGTTGTTGTCCAGCTCATGTTTAATGGTCTCACTAATCTTCTCGATAGAGAATAAAGGTCACAACAAAGGAAACGACGACTGAAATAATCAAGCCAGCAATAGCTGTGTAAAAGTATTTTAGCGTGTCCTCTCCGATGTAGGCTGCAATAGTTAGAAGCCCTGGCGAGCCACCTGAGAAGTTTCTGGCCCCTAAAATTCCTAGGAAGAAGCCTCCTACACCTCCAGCTACCATAGAGCCGATTAACGCTGCTTTATTTTGCAAGGTTACACCATATAAAGCAGGCTCTGTGATTCCAAAGATAGCCGTAAGACCTGCCGAAGAAGCCAAGGCTTTTTTATTGGTGTCTTTTGTTTTAACAGCAATCGCTAGCGCAGCACCTCCTTGTGCCACGTTGGAAGCTAACATCCCAGGCTGGGCAATGGTGTCATAACCAATAGTCATTCGGTTATTGATACCAATGGACACCAAACCATAGTGGGTTCCTGTCATGACAAGGAAAGGAGAGAAGATACCGACAATCGTTGGAACTACCCAAGGACCAAAGTTTTCTAACCATTTAAAGAAATCACCTAGCCAGTTTCCGACAATTGCCCCAATCGGACCAAGAACCAAAAGGGTCACAAGCGCAGTGATTAAGGTTGTTACCATCGGTACCAAGAAAAACTTGACTGCCTTAGGCGATACCTTATCCGCAAAACGCTCCACATAGCTCATAAACCAGACGGCTAAAATCACTGGAATGACCGTAGAAGAGTAAGAAGCTAGAGTCAAAGGTAGGGAGAAGAAGCTCAAGCTCTTTCCAGCTTCCTTAGCTGTCGTCACCATTAAGGTAAAGGTCGGATGGAGCAAGATAGCCCCCATCAACATCCCTAACTGAGGGTTAGTTTTAAATTGGCGAGCAGCCGAAGCCCCTAGAAAGATAGGCAGAAAATAAAAACCAGCATCACCGATAAAATTTAAAATCTGATAGTTGACATCATCTGCCGTCACCACACCAAAGACCGTTAACAGCGATAGGACCGCCTTAATCATCCCAGCTGCTGTAATGACAGGTAAGATTGGGGTGAAAATGCCTGAAATCACAGCCAGAAGCGTTTGTAGAGGTCCCTGTTTCACCTCTGTCGAACGCACAGACTGGTCAGAAAGATTGTCAACTAAGGCTGCATAAACATGGGGAACATCATTACCAATCACCACTTGATACTGCCCACCGCTTTTTGTTAAGCCAAGCACCCCCTCTAATGCTTCTACTGCCGTGTCATTAGCCTTTTTTTCGTCAACCAGACAAAAACGTAATCGTGTTGCACAGTGGGTAAGATCAGAAACATTTTCCTCTCCCCCTACTTGCTTTAAAATCTCCTGTGCTAACCCTTTATAATCCATATCCCACTTTTCCTTCCTAGTCAAAAAGCAGAGCAGGTTCAACCTTAACAAGCCGAGCCTGTCCTGCTCTTTTCTTATGATGTCCAGACCTTATCTGTAATAGTCTTGATTAAACGTAATTTTTTCCACTCATCTTCTTCTGTCAAGATATTGCCTTCCTCAGTTGAAGCAAAGCCACACTGTGTTGAGATACCAAGATTTTTTAGAGGAACAAGCTGTGCTGCTTCTTGAATACGTGCCACAATCGCATCAACATCCTCTAGTTGAGGATCTTTTGAGGTGATAACGCCAAGAACCAACTCAACATTCTCACGACCATTCCAGATATCTACTAGCGGAGCAAAGTCTCCTGAACGCTCATCGTCATACTCAAGGAAGAAAATGTCATAGTTGAGCTGACCAAGATATTTTGAAATGGTATGATAGCCACCCTCAAAAAGATAAGTTGACTTAAAGTTCCCACGACAAACGTGTGTTGCGACTGTTAGGTCGTCTGGTAGCCCATCTAACACCTTGTTGATCACATAAACGTCATCTTCTGCAATTTTTTCAAAGACACGACGCTCTTCTGGCTGATCTTTGTAGTCTTCTAGTTGTTGAATCAAATAAGCCCAAGTTGTATCATCTAGTTGCACATAACGCGCTCCTAAGTCATAAAAATGCTTGATAGTATCTTGATAAGCCTGTGCTAGACCATCAAGAAAATCTGTCCAACTATCATAATAATCAGCATACAAATCACTACGGTGATCGCGGTTAATGACCAAAGATGGACTTGGAATGGTTACCTTAGGAGTTACCCCTTCAGGTGTGATTGACTTGAGGTACTCAAAGTCACGGTAAAATGGGTGGTTTGGGTTCTCTGCAACCTTACCATTAAGGCGGACATTGGTCGTACGCGTCTTAGCGCCGTGGAACTTATAAGAGTCTTCTTGAAGGTAAGCTTCAAAACCTGTTAACTCCCACAAGAAGTCTAGGTGCCACCATGAGCGTCCAAACTCTCCATCAGAAACAACCTCAAGGCCATTTTCAACCTCATGATGCACCAACTCTTTTACCAATTGGTCTTGAACAACTAGAAGTTCCTCTTTTGAGATGTCTCCTTTAGCAAACTGCTCACGCGCCTCTTTTAAAGCTTGTGGGCGAAGATAGCTACCAACATGGTCAAAATGAAATTGCGTTTTTGTCATCTGTCTTACTCCTTATATTGCGAAATCAATTGCCCCTATTGTAACGCGAAAAGATATTGCTGTAAAATATATATTTACTATTGTTTGTTATAGTTTTAGACTATAAAAACGCTTTGTTTTAATAAAACAAATAGTGAGCTCTGTCCTTTCCTAAAAAAACGAAAAAAATTGTCAAGTAACTTTACTTTACAAAAAAGATTTGTTATACTGTTAAAGTTGGCAAAAGCCGAAACATACATTTGAAAGGAAATAAAGAAAATGGCAGTACCTGCACGTCACACTTCAAAAGCGAAGAAAAACAAACGTCGTACACACTACAAATTGACTGCACCATCAGTACAATTTGACGAAACTACTGGAGATTACTCACGTTCACACCGTGTATCACTTAAAGGATACTACAAAGGACGTAAAATCGCTAAAGCTGAAGCTAAATAATTAGAAGGGAGATACCATGCGCGTAAATATTACACTTGAACACAAAGAATCTGGTGAACGCTTGTACCTTACTTCAAAAAACAAACGTAACACTCCAGACCGTCTTCAATTGAAAAAATACTCACCAAAATTGCGTAAGCACGTTGTGTTTACTGAGGTTAAGTAAGGGGTTCACTACACGTCATTAGACATCAAAACATTGATTTTAAGCGATTTTTGAATTTTTGAAGTTCATTACATTGCAATAAAAATCAACCGAATCACTACCTTTTTCACTACCTTTTTTTGAAATAAGATTATTGATTCGGACAATCAAAGGCAAGAGGAGCTTCATAATGAGGCTCCTCTTTTTCACTACCATTCCTGAAAATTTTAGAAATAGTCTTGTCTTTTCTAAAATTTGGGGAATCCAAAAAGGCGGAGATAACTCCGCCTTTTGATATTATCTAGCATTAAGGGCATAGATGTAACTAACATAACAAGCTAAATCGCCTATCTGTTTTCTATTCCCTTTCATGTCTTCAAACCAAGATAAATCGTGTCCCTGTATCTGAGCATAGTTAACGTAAATTTTTAAAGTATAAATCACTTTATTATGCTTAACAGTACGAGCCTCATCTCTAGCCTGTTTTTCTTCTCGGCTTAGCTGTAACCACTCCCCACGAACTTTGGCATAGTCAACTGATGCTGATACAAAATCATTCCAGTATTGAAGAGAATCCTCATCACCTTGCTTTAGTACACCGATAAGGGTTTGATAGTATGAGGTGCAAACCTCAAAACTCAAAGCGTCTTTTTCATTGGTAAAATCTTGATAAGTTATCGAAATCACTGCTCTTTTTACCCCCATTCAGCTTCATTTGCTTTAAAGTGTGTCGTTTTCGTTGATGATAGACTGCCAATCTCTTTCTTGGTCTGTTAGACGGGTTTTCAAGAGCTCTGAGATGTCCTTATAATCTACAACCAAGGTCATTTTCGCCATTAGGCTTGCTACTCTACGAAAGTCAAAGTCTTCAAGGAGGTCTATTCCTCTTGTGGCTATAAAGACCGTTCCTGCTCGATAGGCGGTCATATAGATAAAGTGTCTGCTGTCGTAGTTTTGATAGCTCAATGAGAACTTGTCATAGATTTTCTCTAGCTCTGATGATGAAACGGTATCCACATGCCAATTATTACCGTACTGGTCAAACTTCTCTAGCATAAACTGATAATAGACATCTCTAGGGACGTTTCTCAGGCTGATAGAGACATTGTAGCCTAGCTTCTCGGCATCTGCCACTTTGGCAAGGGCTATCAGTTTATCAAGGTCTCCCTCGATACTGAGCTTATGCCCAGAAGCATGATAAGTAACATCAGTTTGCACTAAAAGCACGTCTAGTAGCTTTTCTTGGGTCATGGTCGATTCCTTTCTCTTATAGAAGAAACTACCTAGCAAAAGCTAGATAGTCTTCTGGTATATTGTGATAATCAGTAAGACGTTAAAATTATAAGATTATGTCATCACCCTGAGTTTTTTGCCTTGCTCTCTCATTATCTCCCATCTCTTGAATTACTTTTTCTACCATCTCTTCAAGCTCTATCTGTTGAATGATTTCATCTGCTAATTCTTTAATCTTTTGATAGATTAGCTTCTTCGCTGAACTATCAGGAAGTTTCTGAGCGATTTTATTAAGTGCATCAATAGCCAGTGCTAAATCAGAAGGAGGATTGGTTATAAAAACTTTTTCTAAATCAGATAGTAACCTATTTCTCAAATCATCATCTAAATCTTTAACAGCCTGAATACTACTTTTAATAGCTTCCATAGTTATCATCTTCTCTCCTCCTTACGCTTGATGCTTGCCTTTCTTGCTAAGACCAAGAAGAGCTAGGATACCAAATCCTAAAAGACTAAGTAGTGAGCTGTTGTCGCCTGTTTCTGGGAGTGTAGCTGTTCTAGCGACACGTGAGTAGCTAGCTTTAGCTTGTGATGGGGCTTGTGGGCTAGCTACTGCGACAGGTTGTGCTGTTTGTGTAACTCTAGACACTTGAACAGTCGGGCGAGAAGTTGCTTCACTTGGAGTCACTGGACTAGTCGGAACCGCTGGCTTACTTGGTTCTGCTGGTGTTGCTGGACTTGTTGGAACCGCTGGTTTAGCTGGTTCTTCTGGAGTCTCTGGACTTGTTGGAACTGCTGGCTTAGATGGTTCTACTGGTCGCTCTGGACTTGTTGGAACTGCTGGTTTAGATGGCTCTTCTGGAGTCTCTGGAGTCGTTGGAACTTCTGGCTTAGTTGGTTCTGCTGGTGTTGCTGGACTTGTTGGAACTGCTGGTTTAGATGGCTCTTCTGGTCTCTCTGGACTTGTTGGAACCGCTGGTTTGCTTGGTTCTTCTGGTTTCTCTGGAGTCGTTGGAACTTCTGGTTTAGTTGGCTCTTCTGGAGTCTCTGGACTTGTTGGAACCGCTGGTTTGCTTGGTTCTTCTGGTTTCTCTGGAGTTGTTGGAACTTCTGGTTTAGTTGGCTCGGTTGGAGTTACTGGCTTGCTTGGTTCTACTGGGGTGATAGGTTGGTTGTTTTGCAAGTCGTACTGGAGTTTGAGCGCTTCATAGTTTTTCCATGCGGTATCAGCGTGACTTTGAGCTTCTTGGTAGTTGGCTGTAGCTGTCGCAAGGGCTTCTTGGGCGCTATCTGCCTCTGCTTTTGCCTTGTCATAGTTTGCTTGAGCCGTTGCTAGACTGGCTTGAGCGGTGTTGATGCGCTCAAGGTTGGCTTTAGCTGTCGCAAGGGCGCTCTGTGCTTGACGTAAGCTATCCTGTGAGGCGCTGGCTTGAGCTTTAGCCTTATCTAGCTCTGCCTGTGCTGTCGCAAGCTTAGTGGCTTCTGTTTGAGCGGTTGCTTGGGCGCTGGTGAGCGCTTTTTGGCTGGCTTCTGACTTAGACTTAGCTTGAGCGAGAGCTTGGGTGTAGCTTGTGGCATCTACCTGTGCTTTTTCGAGGTTAGCTGTGGCAGTCGCATACTTGGCTTTGGCACTTGCTAGTGCATTTTGAGCGTCTGTTAATTGTTCTTGGGCTTCCACTAATTGACTTGATTGACTTGTCAATGCTTTATAGCGTGTTTTAGCGTAATCCAAAGTCTTTTGTGCTGTCGCTACTCGTGCTTCCGCTTCTGCCAATTGTTCTTGACTTGCTTTCAAAGCGGTGTTCGCAATTGCTAATTTTGTTTGAATTGCACTGGTATCCACTGCTTGGTCAAGTTTAATTGGTTTCATGAGCTTTTCAGCCTGTTCTTTGGCTTTTGTGACTGTTTTGTCGGAGAATAAGTCGGGATTATTGAGTACGAGTTTGTTGGTGTCGGCACCGGAGGTGATTACTGTTACCATTTTATCACCTTGACCATTAAGTGTTGGGTTAATTGCTACGCCAAGTGTTTCGGGAGTTAATAACCCTCGTAAATGACCATAATTTGAATCTCTGTCACCTAAGATCATAGTAATAACATTTTCTTTAACATTATTAAGTAATTGTGTTAAAGTTATATTATGACTAAAATAAAGATTATGTCTATTATGCGTATAACCATCACTTAGAGTTTCATTTGCTTCAATACCATATTTAGAATTAGCAATACCTATAATGTTTTCATCATGGTCCAAACCGGTCGTGATAGACATCTGACCATATTTATTTTTGTACAAGTCTGCTTTCATTTCAGCGTGCTGACGTACAATTTCACTTGCTACTGCTTCTGGTAACCCAATAATTCTACGAATTGAATTTACAAAATCCACAAAGAAGACATTCATTTGTTTACGAACTGTTTCCGGTAAGTCGTTCAAATCATATACTGTATCATCGGCATCGATATTTGTTGTGAATACTTGTTCAATAATTTCTTGTTTTAATTCTAACGGGATATTACTTAAGTACGCGTTAATTACTTTCTCACCGTTTTCATATGTATCTTCATCTTTTATATTCGTTAACGCTTTAATTGCTTTTGCAATATCTGCTGGAATATTGGTTTCAATGGTCCATGTCGCTTGACCTTTGGTTGCTTCCGTCAACTCTGCTTTAGCAGCATCCACGGCTGATTGAGCTTGGTTTACAGAATCTTGCGCATTCACTGCGTCTGCTTGAGTGCGAGCTAAGTTGTCTTCTGCGTTTTCCACATCACCTGCTACTGTCTCAATGTCTTTAGCTAGTTGTGCATCTTGAGCTTGGGCTTCTGCCACTGCATTTTCTGCAATAGAAACATTAGTTTCGGCTACACTTACTTCTACATTAGCCTCATCTACCGCTTTTTGCGCATCTTCAACACTAACCCCACTAGTACTGATATTTTCAACAGCTTTTGCATCAGCATCTGCTTGTGCTTTAGCTTCAACTACCGCTAATTCTGCTTGGTCAGTAATTGCTTTTTGGTCATTATACGCTTGTGTTGCGTTATCAACAGCTGTTTGGTTTTGCTCAACAACTGTTTCTTGTGCAGTCACTTGCGCTTGTGCGTTGGTAACAGCATCTTGAGCTTGGGCTTTAGCACTGCTAGATGCGTCAACATTTTTAGCATCTTGTAAAGTCTTATCCGCATCCGATAGGGCTTTTTGAGTGTCTGCTTGATTAGCTTGGGCTGAAGCTAAGTCTTGTGAGGCTTGATTTAGCTTGTCTTGAGCCGTTCTTGCCTCAGTCTTAGCAGTTGCCACTTGGTCTGCGGTGACGGTAGCGCTCGTCTCGCTTGTGCTGACCGTAGCTTCTTCTAAACTATCCGCTTGTGCGTCTTGACTGGCAAAACCAAGACTGGCTGTTGCCACCAAAGCACCAGCCAAATAAAGGGCTTTTTGCTTGTTTCTTTTCATAACAGTTTTTATCTCTCCTTAATAAGATACGACTAAGATTAAAGTTAGTTGTGCTTATTATACCCCCCCCCCGAATCCTTTTGTCAAGGGGTTTTTGACGGTTTTTATCTATTTTTTTGCCCTTTTTTCTACCTATTTATTAAAAGAATCTCGCAGAGAAAAGCGGAGGATTAGGAAACTGCTTGGACAAGTCCCTACAGACTTGTCCCTTTTTTTATTGGTGTACACCAATAACATTATGAGGGTTCCCCTCATGCACCACAACGACTAAAAAAAGGAGAGAAGCTTGTGACTTCTACTCCTTTTTGGGGTCTTATTGTCAGAATTTTCTCGTTTTTAGAAAATCCCATTTTTTTCAAATTTGTGTACACAAATTTTACTATGGGGATAACTCCCCAAGACCCCGACTCAATAAGTGAAATTATAGAATTTCATTTCGCCTTTTACTCTAACTGTCGTTACCCTGTAAACATATCCTACCAAAATTCCGCGTCTTGTCAAGTTAATATTTGATGACACTTTGTTTACAGGTTTGTGACAGATAAAATGCTAGGCATTCAAAAGGCAAATGGTTGTAGCGCTCTACCACCCTTTTCCCTTGTATAAGGGAAAACTTTTTCTCATAGCCACTTGCCTTGCCAAGGCAAGTGGCTTCATTTTTGTTCAATTTAATTAAAGAAAGGAACGTCATTATGGCATTCAAAAAAAAAGCCAACACAGGTTACTCAACATCACTCGCTCAAGAGGTTCTCAATGGCGAAACGCTCTATATCGTCGGACTTGAGCTGGAAACACAGTATGAGTACATCGAGGGGAAACCCACACAAAACATCAAAGGCTATCAAGTCTGGATAGCTACTGACAATCACAACCCGTTCAAGGTCAAATTCCTCCCAAAAGACCGTCCGAGCTTAGACAGCTTTGCCATCGGACAAGAGGTCACTTTTGAGGGCTTAGAAGCCTTGGAATTTAAAAACAATATCTACTTCAAAGCAACCGCTATTAACAAGAAAGGATAAGCATGGTCAAACAAAGCCAAGAAGCGCTAGAGCGCTTCTTAACTAACAATCTAAACAACACCCTCAGTCTCAATGGTGAAACGAGTTATACCAACTCTTTTTCCATTAAGCTCTTAGAGGAAGATAAGGGATTTTTGTTTATCCCTAATCTCCCTGTTTCTTATGCCTTGGACAGTGAGCTTTACTTTAAAATTGCGGACATTTGCGCTGGGATACTCTACCCTTACAAAACACTGCTGGTTCAAAATAACACCGTCTTTGTTCCCTATCGTGAGCACGAGCCTAATTTGGCTCGTGCCTTATGTTTTCCTTGGGTGGATGGGATTCCCACTCGCCTTGAGGTAGGAGATATTGACCCCTTTATCCGCAGATACGTCACCCCAAACCATATCCCCATTATGGCAAATGACGTGTCGCTGGATATGGATGACGTGGTACACCTTGCCATCAGTGGCTTTTCAGGTTCTGGAAAATCCTATTTTCTAGAATACCTTATCAGATGCTTGAGGCATATCACAGATGACATTACCTTGGTTGACCCTAAAATGGCAGACATTTACCTCCTAGGGCAAGACCTCGGCTTACCTGTCCTATCGCCTACGCACGGCTCAAATCTCAACAGTTTTATCACTGAGGTCAACGAAGCGCTAGGGACAGTCATAGACAAGATTTATGCTCGGCAAAAACTGCTTTTGGAAAATCCCCATGCCAGCTTAAAGCGTACCTACTTGGTCATTGATGAACTCCTCGCCCTTGTCCAAGGGTCTTCTCGTCAAGCCAAAGAAACCTTTGCCCAACTCTTGGGGACGGTTGCCCTATTAGGACGTGCCACTAAGGTTTCCTTGATTTTAGTCTCACAGCGCTTTGATGCACCTGCTTTTGGGGGCAATTTAGCCGTTAGGGAACAAATCAACTGCTCCATTATCTTGGGTGAAATCAATACCAATACCACCCAATTTCTGCTCCCTAACGCTCATATTGATAGCATTGTGGTGCCAAGTGGTGTCGGTACAGGTATCATCAAGTTTAGTGACGGTAAGCATGACAGTCATATCATGCCCCTACTGACCCCACGTTATCGTAAAGGAGATAAGACATGAAGACTCTCCCTTACAATAGCTTGATGACAAGTCTCATGCTCATGGTCTTAGCCCTCTGTTTTCTGATGATTGGGGGGATAGGACTAGGACAGTTCCCAAGCCTCGGTCAACTTCTCTTGAGGCTGGGGCTGATGGGGTTTGCCCTAGCCAGTCTTAGCGGAAGCCTCTGTCTTGTACTTGCCAAACTTGGGGGCATCAAGGTCAGGACTTCCTTTTGGCTCACATGGCGCATGAGACACTTCTGCAAATTCCAAGCCCTTGACACCAAAAGCCCAATGGTCATCAGCCAACAAGCCCCTAGCGCTAAGGTTATCCACCAAGCCAACCTATCTCTCCTAACGCTAACCGTTACCTTGACCAAGCAAACAGGGAAACTACTCTGGTATTTGCCCCTAGCCCATGAAGCCCAAGAGAAACTGGTTGAGCTTTTCCCAAAGGTTAAAATCGAGCTCAACCATCATGCCGAGGGCTATCTCTTTAATGACATTACCAGATTAAAAGGCAATTTGTATCATGCCCAAGGCTACCAAAGATAAGGTCTTGGTCGGAGGCTTTGTCGCAGACAAGGAGCTTCCGAGCAAGACCTTGGCACTTTACCAGTTTGTGCCAAAGAGACTCATTATCTCTTTAAAAGACTCTATCAATCGTATTTTTGGGAGTTCTGGTCTTGGCATAGAACTCCCATTTTCACTGTGCCAGTGTGCCAAAGAGCACGAAAAATCACACCATAGAAAGGTTACACATGGTTAAAAAACAAAGAGCTATCATGTACACCCAGCAACTACGACTGCTTCCTGATAAGGATTGGAAACAAGCGGTCAAACGGATTGTCAAAGCGACTGAACCCACTCAATGGGCTGGGATTGTCCATGATAAAGACCTCACAGAAGACGGCGACCCTGTCGAGCCTCATCTGCATCTCATGCTGTATTTTAAGCATGCCAGAAGCCCTCGAAATGTCGCTTGGGAGATTGAGGGCAAGACAGGCAAACGTGAAGAGGTTAAAACCGAGCGCCTAGAATTTTTCCAGCGAGTCAATAATGGCTACAGCTACCTTGTCCACCATACCAAAGGCGCTCAAGACAAATACCAATATGACCCTAGTCAGGTCTTTAGTAATTTTGACTACCCTAAAAAGCTTGAGCAGATTGAAAAACAGGTGCAACGCCGTCAGAATCAAACAGATAACGAACTGATTGCCGACTACCTCAACCAGCTGTATGACGGTGTTTTAAGCTTGGAAGAGGTCGAAGCTGAGTTAACAGGTAGCCTCTATGCCAAGGCAAGCAACCGTTTAAAGGCGGTGGTCGAAAAACGTCAGGAATTTTTGATTAAGGACTACATTGCCTACATGACCAGCCAGAAACGCTATAAGACAGTGGTCTATATCTACGGAGAAGCAGGGCTTGGAAAGACCAAGCTTGCCAAGCATTATGCCAAAGAATTGGGTTTAGCCTACTTTATCACTGGGTCGAGTCGTGACCCCTTTCAGACCTACCATCAAGAAGCGGTGGTTATCTTAGATGAGCTACGCCCTCGCTCCTTTCGATACGATGACCTGTTAAAAATCCTTGACCCCTTTAACTTTGAGGTTTTAGTGCCATCACGCTATTATGACAAAGCACTCACAGCCGAGTACCTCTTTATCACCAGTCCTTATTCGCCCCTAGAACTTTATCAAGAAGCCTTTGGGGGCAAAGATAGGACAGATAGTTTTGAACAGCTCAATAGGCGCTTAGATACGGTTTTACAAGTCACGGATGACCTGATTTATCCCATGGCTTTTGATAAAACTGACCAGACCTATCACCCTATAGAGGACAAGGCTTTTACCAATTGGGTCAAACCCAAACCCAGCGAAGACCACCCAAAAGAAAATTTTTTAGCACAATTAGAAAGAAGCAAACATGACACAGAACCCAAAAGAGACCATTAACCACTTATTAGCATTGAAAAATCAAGGATTGCACCCCACTAAACTCGCTATCCTTGATGATATGTTAGAAGACTATATCCTAAACGAAAGTGAGATAAACACAATGACAGACGTTACCTATTATTCTAAGCTCTTAAAAGGTCACCTTTACCATTTAGAGCGTAGCGACAAACCACAAGAGCTAGAAGCAGAAATCATTGCGGAAATCCTCTCAACCGCTCGCCTCCTTATCACAGCCATCGAAACAGAAAGAGGTATCTAATGACCCCACTACTCCTTAACCTAACAGATACAGACTACCAAGCACTCAGAGCCTTTACACACCGCATCACTGCTGTAGAAGAGTTGCTTCAAGATGAAACCATGAAAAGGCACTACCCAAGACTTGAACAAGAGTTAGACACGATTTACAGCGAGCAAAACGCTTTTATCGCCCACTTGAAAACCAGACAAGAAAAGACCATCTAATGCCAACAGCTATTGAACAGGGGTATCTCCATTACTTAGACAAACGCTTAGACAAGCTTTATCAAAAATGGGATACCCCTCATTTATTTCTATCTCGTCCACTCCTTCTCAAAGAAATAGAAAGCCTTCAACAAGAACAAGCCCTATTTCTAGCCTATCTCAAACAGAAAGAAGACCAAGATGCCCCTAACACCAGAAGAACAAGAAACCCTAGACCAACTACTAGCCCTAAACGATGATGAAAAACTCCAAATAACCAAAGAACTCATCACACTACTTTTTAAAGATGATATTGAAAGGAATAAAGAACAGAAATGGAAACACTTAGATTAAATCGAATAGAAGAACTACTTAACACCCTTGTTGCAATTCTGCAACAAGGGGTGGAAAAGACTTTTTCTTACGGCATCGTAACACAAAAAGAGCTCCTAAATATTTTACAAATTTCACCAAATACACTGAAATCGTGGGAAAAGAAAGGGTTAAAACGTTTAGAACCTCCAATTGAGGGGACACGTACTGTCTATTACAAGATGGAAGACGTTATTGAATTTTTAACTATTTGACTTCAAAATGTGCTAGAATAGGATTATCAAATAAAGACTGTGAGGATTCTATTCTAGCCCTTTGATTGTCCAATTTAAGAGGCTATATGAGTAAAGAAATCATTCAACATAATTGCAAAAAGGTAACTAAAATAACAAAACAAAATGGTGATACCAGTTACTCTATAAAAGGTGTTTATATTGGAACAGACATCAAAACAGGAAAACGTATTACTAAAACCATTACAGCAAAAACACTTAGAAGTTTGGATAGAAAAATTGTTGAGGCTAAAATTGAATTTGAAAAATCTGGCTCAACTGTCAAAGAAACTATTCAGATTGATAATTTTGAAAGTCTAGCTGAGGCATGGTTTAGTAATTTCAAAACATGGGTATCATCACAAAATACCATTAACAGAGTACGTGGCTATCTTGATACCTATATTATTCCCCACTTTGGGGAATACAAGCCTGAACAAATCGAGCCTTCTGATGTGCAACTTTGGGTAAATAGATTAGCGCAAAGAGCCAAAAAATCAGTTGAGTCTGGAGTAAAACGTGCTCAAAAAGGAAATGCAAAAGATTTTGGTGCAATGGCTCACAAGGTTAGTGATATTTTTGACTTTGGTATTACAAATTGTGGTTTGACAGCAAATCCAGCAAAAGCGATTAAAATCCCACCTAAACCCAAATCAAACAAAGAACGTATCATGGTTCTCCATGATAACGACCTTAAATATTGGCTATCCTATCTTGATACCTTACCAAACACTAGGGCTAATAGACGATTTAAAGTTATATGTAATACGCTACTAGCTTCTGCATTACGTATCAACGAATTATTAGCGCTGGAAATCACTGACCTTGATTTTGAAACCAATGAAATTCTTGTCAATAAAACACTCATGTGGAAAAGCGCAAATAGAAAGCTAGGTACCAAAGGGGAAATGATTTGTAAAAAATCCCCAAAAACAGATGCTGGAAATCGTAGGGTTGCTGTCCCGATTTCAATTTTGGAAGACCTTAAACAATTCCACGAAGAGATGAACCTGTACTTTCAGAAGCATGGCTTGCCCAAGTCTAAACTCATTTTTCCGACTATCTATGGCAACTATATGTGTGACAGAAATGAACGAGCAACTCTCAAAAAACGTTTGTCTGCACTTGGACTGCCTGATTATGGTTTTCACCTTTTCCGCCATACACACGCTTCGTTGATGCTAAATTCTGGAGTTAATTGGAAAGAATTACAACATAGAATGGGACATAAATCTATTACAACCACTATGGATACTTACGCTGAATTAGCACCTAAAAAGAGGTTTGAAGCTGTCGATATTTTCCTAAATAAAATGGGGGAATTAACGACTTGATTTTATCACTACCTTCATCACTACCTTTTTATTTAAAAGTGCTATAAACCTTGATATAATAAGGTTCTTAACTTAATTATTTAATCCTTACTGAGGTTAAGTAAGGGGTTCACTACACGTCATTAGACATCAAAACATTGATTTTAAGCGATTTTTGAATTTTTGAAGTTCATTACATTGCAATATAAATCAATAAGAACTCTACCTTTTACTCTACCTTTTTTAGATGAATATATCATTTGGATATTGAAGTTAAGCCCTGTTATCATTTGGATGGCAGGGCTTTTTATATTTGGTACACTAACTTCTTATCTATATTTTGGTGGAGCTGAAGTTGACATCTACAAAGTTTAATGTTAAAATTCATTCAAAAATATATTTGAATGAGGTGTTTTATGATTCAAAATGTTATTACTTCAATAATCCTGTATTCTGGGACAGCCGTAGACTTACTTATTATCCTAATGTTATTTTTTGCCAAAAGAAAAAGCAGAAAAGACATCATTAACATCTATTTAGGACAATTTCTAGGCTCTGTTAGTCTAATATTGCTAAGTTTGCTTTTTGCATTTGTCTTAGATTATATTCCTAGTAAAGAGATTTTAGGTTTGCTCGGTTTGATTCCAATTTTCCTAGGCCTCAAAGTTTTGCTTTTAGGAGATTCTGATGGAGAAGCTATTGCCAAAGAAGGTTTGAGCAAAGATAATAAAAACCTGATTTTTCTAGTCGCTATGATTACTTTTGCAAGTTGTGGTGCTGACAATATTGGTGTCTTTGTCCCATATTTTACTACCTTAAATTTAGCGAATTTGATAGTGGCTTTACTTACCTTTCTAGTCATGATTTATCTCTTGGTTTTTTCTACCCAAAAATTGGCACAAGTCCCTTCTGTCGGAGAAACTTTGGAAAAATATAGTAGATGGTTTATTGCCGTTGTCTATTTAGGATTGGGGATGTATATCCTGATTGAAAACAACAGCTTTGACATGCTATGGGCTGTGTTAGGCTAGGAGAAAAAATTATGAAAAAAGATAGTATCTGTCAAGTGGATGTTATAAATCAACAAAATGTTACAACCGCAACGAACTACCTTGAAAAGGAAAAAGTCCAAAAATCACTTCGCATTTTATCAAAATTTACCGATAATAAACAGATAAATATCATCTTTTATCTCCTTGCCGTCGAAGAACTCTGTGTCTGCGATATAGCCTGTTTATTAAATCTCAGTATGGCATCTGCCTCCCACCATCTTCGTAAACTAGCCAATCAAAACATCTTGGACACTAGAAGAGAGGGGAAAATTATATATTATTTTATAAAAGATGAGGAAATCAGAGATTTTTTTAATCAACTAGGATAACAACTATTTTTACTACTTTCTACTTTTCCATGATTATAGGGGGATTATATAAGTAATAAACCCCACTGGCTAATTAAAGTCAGTGGGGTTTTTGAGTGTTGTCCGTAGAATATTTAAACTACTTAACTAACCTAGTTACTCAATAATAATATCAAAATGTTTTTTATCAACTTCTTTTGGAGCGACGTAACTAATATTTCGTTTGGCATTGAAAATATCAGATTCTTCCAGTGATGTAGAGAGGCCGCTCCATGGCTCTAATGCGATAAAGGGACTCTGATTTGTAGTTGACCAAATCACTAAATATGGAAAATCTTCAAATGCAATCGAAAGTTTTTTCTGATGATTTTTAGATTTCAAGGTTACCTTTCGTGATGCTAACTGATCCAATGTTATGGCATCATGTTCAAACAGTTGATAGGACAAGTCCAAGGTCTTTTGATTTTCCAAGAATGGCCGGCGATCTTGCAGATCAAGTAAGCCAGTTTCTGGAAAACTTCTAGGTACTGTACAAGATTCTACTTTTTCAAATTCTAAATAATAGTCTTCATAACTCTCACCATCCAACAAGGGACAATTAAAACCTGGGTGACCCCCAATAAAGTAAGGTAGCTTTCTATGTCCCTCAAGGTTTTTCACCCGATATTCAGTTCGAATTGTATTGCCAAGTAGTGAGTAGTTAATGGAAAGTTCAAATTCAAAAGGGTAATTTTTTACGGTTTCTTCATTTGATGAAATAGAAAATTCCAAAGAATTTTCAGTTCTTCTTACATTTTTGAACATCATTTTTCTCACAAGTCCATGCCTTGGAATTGTGCCTGTAAATGTCGGCCTTTCTGCAGGTTCATAGATAGCCCAATTATTTCGTAAACTTCCACAAATCGGAAATAGAACTGGTGCTTGACCGCTCCAATAGGTCGGATCGCCTTGCCAAAGATACTCGATACCATCCTTGTCTTTAATGGAAATAATTTGCCCACCTAATTCAGAAAATTGTACTGTTAAGTTCTCATTTTTTAATTCGAGCATAAAAACTGCCTCCCTTATATGAAAACAAGGATGCTAACTTGAGCTAGGCATCCTTGTATTAGTTTTATTCAATAACCTGTGTTTCCGCTACTTTTTTATACCAATAAGCACTTTTCTTTGGATAACGTTCTTGGGTCTCAAAGTCAACATAGAACAAACCATATCGTTTCTCGTATCCATTTGACCAAGAAAATACATCCATCAAGGACCAGATGAAATAACCTTTAACATTGGCACCATCTGAGATAGCATCTGAAATCACTTCTAAATGCTTTTTCACGTAGTCGATTCGACCATCGTCATAGACTGTACCATCTACAAACTCATCTTTATAGCCTAGACCATTTTCAGTGATGTAAATTTTCTTATAGTTTGGATAGTCATTTTTTACACGCATGATTTGATCATAAAGACCTTGTGGGTAGATAATCCAATCCCAATCCGTTTTCGGAATATCGACTGGAGATTCTCTACGACCAACTCCCTTGATTTGATACTTAGAACTTCCCTTTTCACCTTTACCATTATGGATAATTTCCGTTTCTCCATCATGAGCTCTCATCCAATCACTCATATAGTAATTGATGCCCAAGAAGTCGTTCAAATCTTTTGCAGCATCTAAGGCAGCAAAGTCTTCATCACGAAGGTCTAATTCCCCACCATTTACTTTCAGAATATGGCGAACACCTTCAAGGGTCTTTTCAGAATAGTAACCCAAGTATGTTGCGTCTAGGATAAATTTATTATGAATAATATCTTCAAGTTCCGCTGCACGAACATCGTCAGGGTTGCTTGGATCATAAGGATATTTCGTTGGCAATGCATGTACAACACCAATTTCTCCACTATAACCAGCATCCTTGTATAGCTTAACCGCCTTAGCATGTGAAACCATCATATTGTGGTGAGATTGAAATACCTTAGCTAAGTCATACTGAATCCCTGGTGGGAACTTCCCAACAAGATATTGTCCATCACCAATTGGTCCAATTTCATTAAAGGTTGTCCAATAATTAACTTCTGTAAATTCTTTAAAACAGAATTCTGCATAGTTAACAAAATGGTCAATATTTTCACGGTTTAAGAAATCGCCATTTGAATGTAAAGCTTCAGGAGTATCAAAGTGGTGAAGAGTTACAAATGGCTCAACGCCACGCTTATGACACTCAGCAAAAAGATTGTGATAGAATTCAACACCTTTTTCATTTACTTTTCCAAACCCAGTTGGGAAAATACGGGACCAAGCGATTGAAATACGGATTCCATTAACACCAAATTCTTCAGCCAACTTCAAGTCAACAGGATAGCGATTATAGAAATCACTTGCTGGCTCAGCCGTATACCAGTAATTATCTTCTAGGTATTTGTCCCAAGCAACTGGACCTTTACCGTCTGTTTTAGTAGCACCTTCAGCTTGATATGCTGCTGTTGCACCACCGAAAATAAAATCTTTAGGTAATGTTTTTGACATTTGTTTTTCCTCTTCATCTAAAAAGGGAAGTTGAGTTCCCCCAACCTTCCCTAATGTTGTCTATTTTAATTTTCCATTTGTTGTTTAACAAAGTCCAAAGCGCCTTGTCCATCACGAGTCAATTTGATGTATTGTGCACCTTCTGTCTTAGCTAATTTGATACCAAGTTTATCTGTTTCTACTTTCAAGTCTTCATAGTTTGACGCTACTTGAGGAGCAAGGATAACGAGCTGATATTGCGGCAAGATTTCACGGTGACCACCATAGCTTCCTGCTGCTGCAGTAACTGGAGCACCATATTCTTTAGCTGCTTTTGTCAAAGCATTTGCAAGAAGACCACTTGTTCCTCCACCTGCACAGAGAACCAAAACATTTGTTTGTTCAGTAATTTCTTTTGATTCAACAGTTTCAGTTGCTCCTGCTTTTTCAAGAATGGCATCAGCTTTTGCTGTATTGAAGTTTGCGGCAACTTTTTCTTTCAACTCATCTGAAGATTTACCAGTGCGTTCTTCTTCCAGCATTTGTTCATCATAAACTTTCAAAAATGGATAATAAATGGCAACATCGACAACTATCAAAACAGCAGCTAAGATGAATGATAGTACTTGGAAGTTAGTACCTAGAACAAGTCCTAGGGGAGCTGGGGTTACCCAAGGAAGATTTGCAGTAAAACTATTCATTCCCAATGTCTCGATAAAGAATTTAAAAATCCAAACGTTAACAATTGGGGTTAAGATAAATGGAATGAAGAAAATTGGGTTCAATACCAGTGGAGCACCGAACAAAATTGGTTCGTTAACTCCAAAGAAAGTAGGAACAACGGACGCACGTCCAATCGCTTTATTACGTTTTGATTTCGTCAACCACATAAACATGAACGGAACAACCAATGTTGCACCAGTACCACCCATCGTAACGATGAACATTTGAGTACCTGATGTCAAAATCTTATCAGCATGTTCCCCTGCTTGAAGCAATTGTAAGTTAGCTTCGGCATTGGCATAGGTTATGGCTGCAATAGCCGGTTCTACAATTGAAGGTCCGTGAATACCAACAAACCAGAAGAAGGCAAAGGCACCAAAGATAATGGTAATACCAACATAACCATCTGCTGCTTGGAACAATGGAGCTAATAGTGTACCAATTGATTCCGCAACATTTACACCTAGTGCATTATGTACAAGAAGTTCAATAGCGTAAAGCAATACGACTGACGCAGTAAATGGAATCAAGTCTTTAAATACTTGTGAAATATTCGGTGGAACTTCATCAGGCATGCGAATAGTGACATTGTTTTTCACACAAACCTTGTAAACATTAACCGTAATAAAGGCTGCAATGAAGGCTGTAAGCAAACCTTTAGTACCCATAAATCCAGTTAAGAAACCACCATCTTTTGCTGGATTAGCAGCCATCAACAGGAAGCCAACAATTGCTGCAAGCATTGTAGAAATGAAGTTAATTTGATTTGTGCTAGGCAATGAGCGGTTCATTGAATCGGTTAATGCTTTTGCAGTTGTACCAGCAACAAACAATCCAAGAATTCCCATTGAGTAATTGTATGGAGTCATCAAAAGTGTTTCAATATCAGCGCTCCATTTGAATCCCCAAGCATTAGGAACATAAGCAATTAAGATGAAAATACTTGAGAAAAGAATGACCGGCATGCCAGCGATAAAGCCATCACGAATAGCACGGAGGTAAATATTCCGAGAAATCTTCTCAAAGAAAGGTTTCCCTTTCTCAATTTGAGCAATCAACCCTTTCATTATTTTGCTCCTCTCTTATACAACTCAATCATATGTTTCATTAGGTCTTGAAGTAAGATTGTAGTCATCAAGTGATCTTGACCATGCATGAGCGTCACACTAAAGGCTAAATCCTCACCAGCCGCTTCTTTCTGCAACAAACTTGTCTGAGCATGGTGGGCTTCAACAATACAAGCATTGGCCGCTTCAACTAGTTCTTCTGCTTTTGCGTAATCACCTTTTTGAGCAGCAGCCAGTGCCTCCATCAATCGAGAACGTGCATCACCAGAAAATGCAACAATCTCAAAACCTAATAACGTAATTTCTTCTCTGTTCATAATATGAACCTCCTTTTAAAATTGAATTGATTTACAATAACCGTTGAATATGTAGTACAATATAGAACCTTTCACTATCATTTACAGGCTTATCAACCAATGATGTAATCATCTCAAAAATCTGACTTCCAACCTGATGGGCTCTTGGATTCTGGAGCTTGATGTACTGTTCCAAACTAGCAATCGATTCATTTGACTGATGGGATCTATCTAAGTAATTCAGAAAATAGGACAAATGAATCATAAAGCGATCATAAAAATTGCTATTTTCTTTTGTGCGTTTAATCCCATTCTCCGTTAGAATTTGTTCAACATCTGCTATAATTTTTTTGCTGATGTCCTGTTCTTCACTTGTGGGATGAATGGTTTCACCTTTTGCATTGATTAAGTGAAGTGCAATTTTACCAATCTCATCATTTGGAAAATCATTTAGCAGCTTTTCACGAAACATAGCTAAGGCTTCACGCGCCATTTTATATTCCAATGGATATTCGGCTGAAATATTGGGTAGCCTACTTTCTTGATAACTGTTCTTTAAAACCGCCTGATATGCACAATAGATATGATCTGTCAGTGTCACATATAGATATTCTTGTACAGGGTAATGATAAGTTTCTACCAGATGATTGATAACCGTGTAGGTTGCCGAAATAAAATCTAAGGGAATATCTTTTAATAAGGTGAGAAAATTTTCTTTGGCTTCATCATTTTTCAGTGAAAAAATATTTTCTATCTTGTCCTTAACAATTAAATCCCCTTTTTTCTTTTGAAAGGTTATACCTAATCCCATCACGACTGCCTGTTCCCCATGTTCATTTTTCACCAGGGCAGCGTTATTATTTAGTAACTGTATAATCCTAAACATGTATCCCTCCTATATTTTTAAGCAAAAAAGACTACAAACAAACCGAGAATATCCTACTCTCAAATCCATTTGTAGTCTTGCCTAATCGAATTAGTTACAATCCACTCTATTCTTGCTGATGAGATTATTATAGCATATTCTCAGAAAATGTAAACCCTTTCTTTTAAGAAAATGGTAATTTTTTTAATTATTTTTCTAGCCAAGAAGTTGCTGTTTGAGACAAGACTGCATCAAGTCCCTCAATATTTTCACGACCAACAGTACGTAACCATTCACGCGCAGCTTCTTCACCTTGTTCAATATAGACTGGCACAACACCCGCCCAAGTTGCACGACCGCAGAGAACACCGTTAAATTTAGCACCTGCTTCATGTGCAAACACTAGTGTATCTTGGAAAAGCTTAGCAGAAACACCTGCACTTAGATAGATGTATGGCAAATGAGTTGATGCTTCTTGTTGACGGAAATATTCGGCTGCTTCTTCTTTTGTATAGACGACTTCCCCTGTTCCAAAGCCTTCTACAAAATTCATGTTCACAGGTACTTCTACCTTGAGAACATCCACTCCAAAGCGTTCATCCGAAAATACTTTCATAGCCTCATTTACTTTTCGAGGTTTGACTTTTGCAAATTCCACACTGGCATTGTCTTCAATCGTTTCATCGTAGCTCAAAATTTCCAAGAAGAATGGTAAACCTTCAGCCTGACATTCTGAACCCAAGCGTTCAATATAGGCATGTTTTTGAAGGTTGACATATTGGTCTCCATCAACATCATAATAGAGTAAGAACTTGATAGCATCTGCCCCTTCTTCTTTTAGTCGTTTTACAGACCACTCCACTAGGCAATCTGGTAAGCGACTAGTAGAGCTGGTATCATAGCCAGTTTTTTCATAAGCTAGGAGCAAACCGCACTGTTCGTCACGGGCGCGTGATGCTGGCAAACCAAATTCAGGATCTAACAGAATTGAGGAAGAAAACTGTGTTAATTCCTCTGAAACTAGTTTCTTTAGTTCTTCCATCTGCTCCACAGTAGGTTCTTCTGCCTGATGTTTTGCCATCATTTTTTTCAGGGCTCCACGTTGGTCGAAGGCAAGAGCTGAAATGACTCCTGCTTCATTGCTTACTTTTTCCATATATTTTCTTTTTTCTACTGTTAATACCATCTTAAACCTCCTCGACTTCGATTTGAGAATACAACGATTCTGCATTTTCTAAATTGACGTAACCCGTCTGTTCTTCCTGGGCATTTAACATGCCCAAAACATTAGCCTTTTTAAGTAATTCTGTATCAGGTAAGGCATGTACCAAACTAGCTGCAATACCTGCAACTGTTGAATCTCCTGATCCTACTGGATTGACGACTTTGATTTTTGGAATTCTGACACGATAGAACTTGTCATTGTGCTTGGCAAAAGCCCCCTTTGCTCCTAATGAGACGACTATCCATTCAATTCCTTGAAATAATTGACCAGATAGAACTGCTTTTAATTCTTGAATATCATCTGTGACATTTTTGCCAATTAACTGTGATAACTCCTCTGTATTTGGCTTGATAACGGTCGGCTTCTGCTGGCTTTCTAAAACGTTTTTCAGTGCCTCACCAGAACAATCCAGAACAACAGCTACACCATATTTTTTACAAAGTTCTACAATTTCTACATAATAATTGCTTGCAAGTCCCTTTGGCAAACTTCCTGAAATAGCAACAACATCTACATTGTTCAGAATAATTTCAAGGTGTTCGATAAAATTCAAGGCTTCATGTTCTTGAATAGTTGGTCCTTGTTCTAAAATCTCCGTCTGTTTGCCATCATGAAGAACCGCAATGCAATTACGTGTTTCGTTCCCAATTTCTACAAAGGAATTTTTAATATCATTTCGAGTGAGTTGTTTCTTTACATAACTTCCAAGTTCACCACCAATGAAACCAGTAGCCACAACATCTTCACCGATTTGTTTCAAAACTCGTGTGACATTGAGCCCCTTGCCTCCAGCTGTTTTTTGGACTTTTTCTACTCTATTGACAGTATCCAAATGAAAGGTATCCAATTGATAGGCAATATCAACCGACGGATTTAAAGTGATCGTCAAAATCATGTGAGCCTCCTAGTCGTGGTATTCTCCACGATCCCACTTTTCAAGAAATTCCGTAAAGAACTCTGGATTAGCCTGCTCTTGATTGAGCGTTTCAACTGCAGCAATCTTTTCGATCAAACGTTTGTTTTCTTCAGTTGGTTTGTATTCTGCTTTAATAAAGGCTTCAATGATGTCGCACATGAGCAACTCACCCGTAATTTTGCCACCAAAACCAATGACGTTGGCATTTAACTCTTCCTTAGCATAAAGCGCAGAGGTCATATCACGAACCAAGGCTGATCGAATACCTGGAACCTTGTTTACAGCATTGTTGATTCCAACACCTGTTCCACAAATACAAATTCCCAAATCTGCTTGTCCGCTTGCAACAGCTTCACCAACTTTTTTACCAAAGATTGGGTAATGAGTACGAACATTGTCATAAGTCCCAAAGTCCAATACTTCATATCCTTGATTTTTCAAATAATCTACCACAGCGATTTTTTCATACGTTACAATGTGGTCACAACCGATTGCAATTTTCATCTCTTATTCTCCTTTGTTTACAACAATTAGCACATTTTATTTAGCATATCAACACGAATTTGGTGACGGCCGCCATCATACTCACCTTCAACAAATCCTTTAACGATATTTTTAGCAATTCCTTCTCCTACAATCTCACTACCGATTGTAATAATACGCGAATTGTTGTGTCCTCTTGTCATATAGGCAGAACGTTCGTCTGAAACTTCTGCAGCGATCATGCCTTTGACTTTAGTTGCGGTCATAAATGGACCAACACCATAAGCATCAATCACAATACCAAGATTTCCTTCCTCTTGATTAACTGCTGCAACTACTGCCAAAGTTGTATCAACAAAATCACTTCCATCACTGACATCTTTAAAGTCATATGATTTTTCTAGCAAATAATCTTTAATAACGTCTTTTAGTTTTGAACCCGCTGGATCAGCACCGATAATGATTGTCATAACCTATCTCCTAACAAAAATAGAAAGTTGTAGCCATATTTGGCAGAATATCTTTGTTTTGCAAAACTTAGAAAAAGCGTTTTCGCTTTTTATGTTTAAATTATACAACCAAATAAACATAAAGTCAACATATTTTGTTTTATTTTTGTTTATTTTTTTCGTATACAAACAAAAAACCAACATTTCACTGTTGGTTTTGATAACTTTATTATTTTGTAGAAATAATTTCGATGTGCTTACTTAATAATTGGTAATTTTCATCCTTTGCATTCATATCTGTCACTAGTGCAGTTACATCATTCAAATCACAAAAGGAAGTAAAATCATCTTTTCCAATTTTTGAGGCATCCAGCAGTAGATATTTTTCTAAAGAATGTTTAATGGCAATATTTTGCGTATAGGCTTCGGCTAAGGTAGAGGTCATGACATCAGTTCCCTTAAGTCCGTTACCTGAAAAGAAAATCTTGCTGAATCGCATTTTTTCTAAACTTGTATTGGTAATTTCTCCTACAAAAGATTCTGTCACTTGGCGATATTCTCCCCCCAAGAGAAAGACTTGAAACTCCTCGGTCTTCTTTTGAGATAGGATTGTAAAAACAGGCATACAGTTTGTGATGACTGTTAGGCGAGGATTTTTAATGGCCTCAGCCAGAAAGGCCACTGTTGTTCCTGGACCTAAAAATACCGTGTCTCCATCTTCTATCAGTTGTGCAGCCCTTTCTGCTATCTCTTGCTTGGCTTCCTTATTTTGAATGTGTTTCTCCGAATGGGAATATTCCCGATATTGAAAAGCCTTATTACTTCTAGCCCCGCCGTGAATTTTTGTTAAGACACCTTGCTCTTCCAGTTCAATAAAATCACGTCGAACAGTCATATCAGTAACATTTAGCAATTCAACAATCTCAGAAATTCGAACTGTACCTTTTTTGTTTACCAATCGTGTAATTTCTTCTAGTCGTTCTCGTTTATTCATGTTTAATCCTTTGTTGTTTTTTTACATTATATCAAAAATCAACAAGAATATGTTGGAATTTTGAACATTTGTTCAATGTAATCAGTACATCTGGCTAAAAAATTGAATTAATGATTTAATAGGCAGGGCTTTTTGATTTTTTATGTTTTTGCAGAGCTTTTATATTCCAAGTTAGGAATAGATATTTCAGAAATTTTATCACTTGATATTGCAATCCTCTCTATAACTTTTCCAATTTATCTATCTTTAAATAAATAAAACCCCTTTGTAATGCTGTAGAAGATAACTAACAAACAAAGAATAATAAGGCTAGGTTGCCAAAAACCTGCTATTTCTGCTAAACTCTGCCCTAAACGTTGCCCTATAAAGCGAACTAACATTAACACAATAGCATTAAAAATGACAGAGACCAATGAAATTATTATTGAGTGCATTATTGCTTCTGCAATACGTATTTTAAAAAGTTGTAATTTTGTTATGCCCAATATTTGTAACTGTCTAATATCTTCAATGTCTTTATTAGAAGATAATATTGTGATAGAAATAAAACTAGTAATAATAAGCACAATTGGTGCAGATAGATAGGCAATGAAGGAGGCTCTTGCTTCATGGACACTATTTATAGTATCCATAAATGAGTACATATTTCTGGTATAGAGGATGAATCCAGAAATGAGAGTTATCCCTATAGTCATCGAAGTCTGTATACTCTTCAAATAACTAGGATTGTATAGTAGGTTCCAAAAACTTGTATTGATTGCATAATTTTCAGATGGGAGAATCTTCATTAATAATTTTATTAAACAAATCTGGGTGGACGGAGATAGAACTTGAATAATTAATATATGAGTAATCAATAAAAATAAAATCATGCCAGATTGTGTCACAATCACTTCTCTATTATTGGTAAAACCTGCTGAAATAATAATACCTATACACAATAACCATAAGAATAGACGAACAGAAACATTAATAAACTTAGTCGCCTTAACTCTCCAATTTCTACCATTTGATTTTGAATTTGATTCTTTTTTTAATAATCGAATAGAATAAAAATAAGCTCCTAATCCAACAATTGTTGGTACTATTAAAATACTCAATAATACAGTCTGAATATTGGATGTAATAACCAAATCAGGTAATTCATCTCTTCCTAATAAATTTTGTAAAAATTTATAGTAACTATCTGTCACAACGAAGGAAAGGATTGTCCCAAAACTGCTAACAATGACTGCCATTATGGAAAACTGACCAGCGATAAGTATAGATAATTGAGATTTACTTGCTCCTAAAATCGTCCATAATTGATAATCCTTTTTAAAGATATCTATTAGCAATCTTATATTATTTGAAATGAGAAAAAATAGAGTAGTACCTCCAAATATAATCAACATCTGAAAAAGTTGCGAAGCATTGATATTTGAAATTCTTGATGAGCTAGTAATGCCAAATAAAGATGTCCCAACAATCAGGCTAGATACAAGTAATAATGGAATTGTCCCAAACCATTGTCTCTTTGAATACTGAAACTGATACACAATGAGTCTTAACATATACTCTCACCTCACTCGCCAATAGTTTCAAGTGCCTGATAAAGTTCTTCTGCTGATGGCTTAGTAATTTCTTGCGAAATACAACCATCTTTTAAAATAAATGCTTTATCTGTTTTAGATGCAAGCTCAATATCATGTGTAACCATTAAAACACACTTCCCCTCATCAGCCATCTTTCTAAGCGATTCAAAAATCAATTTCCGAGAAATACTGTCTAAAGCACCAGTCGGCTCATCAGCAAAAATAACCTTACTATCTGATAAAATAGCACGAGAAATAGCAATCTTCTGCCGTTCTCCTCCTGATAGTGTTGATACTAATGACGATAGGTCGGCTTTAAAATTCAGATTATCCAATAAGGTTTTTACTTGATTCCTATCGGCAGTCTTCCCTGAAAGTCTTAGAGGTAGTGTAACATTTTCCAATGCTGGTAGAGCAGGAACTAGATTATAATTTTGAAAAATAATAGCAATGTCTTCACGTCTAAATTTAGCCAGTTTGCCATCTTTTAGCCTATATGGATTCACACCATTTATAACAACCTCGCCACTAGAGGGCTCTGATAGACTCGCCAAGCAATTGAGTAACGTTGATTTTCCTGAACCACTGATACCTAAAATAGAGATAAATTCACCATAATCAACAGATAAAGAAACTCCTTTTAAAACAGAGACAGTCTTACTTTTATCAAGTAAATAATCTTTGGTTAGGTTTGTTGCACTAACAGCTACATGATTAACCATAATCATCCTCCTAACTTTATAAATATTTTTAAATGTTAATCTACAGTTAATGATATATTATGAGTAGAAAGTCCAAAATAGCTACTAGAACGATATGTCGTATATGGTTCCTAGCCTCATTCTTTTTATACACTTCCATTATATACTAATTAATAAAATTAAACTAAGAAAAATAAACTATCATCTGAGGTTACCTAGAGAATATATTACGCAGCAATCAACACTACATATAATAGTGATAGATAAACAATCTAGAGGTGTTCGCTATGAAAAAACTTGTAAAGCATCACTTAGTTTTATTATTAGATATCTGGCACTAGTTTTAGCAAAGCTAATCAGCGTTGGAGGAACCTTATTGACACCCTTAAGACCCTTAAGTAAGTTCTTTACCGTGATATCCATCCTATATCTTCTTAGTTTCCTACTATTGTTACGAGTCATTATTGAGCAACTATGAGGGGGAAACTTCGCGATATTAAGTTTGGCTTTGAATTACCTAGTCCTTACTAGTTGGCGGGCACAATCCTTTTTCCTCTGTTGCTTTACACTTGTCTTTACTTGGTTGACAGTCGTATTTACATTGCAGACAAGGTAGTTGAACGGATTATTACGGCTGGATTAGTCGCTCCTATCATCGAAGAGTTGCTATTTCGAGGCTTTTATGTCGAGGTATTAACAGAAAATTACTCTAAAAGAGTAGCTATCTGAGGAACCTCTCTCCTATTTGCCTTAGGGCATCTCTCCTATGACTAACTTACAAATCCTCTTAGGAGGAATCCTATTTAGCCTACTACTATTTTTAGCTAATGAGCGCTCTAAAATACTCACTATCTTGTTGCATATGGTTTTGAATATGGTTACGATCTGCATCAAATTTGATAATAAATCTGATTTATTCGGAGGTAGTTTTAGTATTGATGTTTCCTATATCACCATTTAATGTTTGGATTAGCTAGTTTACTGACAGTTATCATCCGTAAGACAAACAGGACAGATGCCATACGCTAAAGTTCGATGATGATCCTATCTATAATATCACCAAATGGGCAAATATCTAGCATCACTTCTCAGAGCTCACTTTATTTTTTATTGGTGTACACCAATAAAAAATCATGCACCACAACGGCTAAAAAAAGGAGAGAAGCTTGTGGCCTAACTTTAAGCTTTCTTTAGGGTTTATTTAACCTTAGTTTTAGGTTTTATCGCTAAACTGGGTTTAAGAAATCAGTGAATGAGGTTAAAAACGCAATGAAATCTAAAAAATTCTTATATTCAGGGCTGACGCTACTCAGCATGGCAACTCTGACAGCATGTTCTCTTGGGACGAGCTCAACGACTACTAGTGGGCAAAATGTTACTGCAACTAGCTCAAGCTCAACGGCAACAACTGTAACATCTGATATTGACTGGGATAGCCTACCAACCAAAAATGTTACGCTATCAAGTGATACACTTAATATCACAGAAACAGGAACTTATGTTCTTTCTGGTGAGACGACAGCAGGTGTAACTATCAATACTAGTGGTAATGTTCGTATTATCTTGGCTGGAGCGACCATTTCAAGTTCTGACAGCGCTGCAATCAATGTCGAAGCAGCTGAAAATGTTGAAATTGAACTCAAAGATGGAACAGAGAATACTGTTAAAGACGCCAATTCACACAGCAATACCGATATTGAAGGAGCCATTCATTCTGAGGCGAACCTTATCGTATCTGGATCTGGTAGTCTAAAAGTCGAAGCTAACTATCAAGATGGGATTGTTTCAACAGACAATCTTATCATCAATGGTGGGAACCTCACCGTAACAGCAGCTGATGATGCGATTCGTGGTAAAGACTCTGTTACCATCAACGGTGGTACCTTAAACTTAACCGCTACAGGAGATGGCATCAAGTCTAACAATGATGAGGATACCTCAAAAGGTAATGTCACTATCACAAATGGTAATATTACGGTCAAAGCTGGTGATGATGGGATAAAAGCAGAGTCTAGCTTAGTGATTGACGGTGGAGATATCAAGGTCAGCGAAAGTGCTGAGGCTCTTGAGGGAACTAATATTACCATCAATGGCGGTACGATTGATGCTTATGCAACCGACGATGGCATCAATGCTGCGAGTGACGTGACAGGTGCTGATATCTTCATCAAGGTGACAGGTGGAGATATTAAAGTTGAAGTGGGTGAGGGAGATACTGATGGCTTTGATGCTAATGGTGATATCTACATCTCAGGTGGTACCATAGCAGTCACAGCTCAGTCAGCCTTTGACTTTGATGATACTGCAGAATTAACAGGTGGTACTGTTACCGTAAATGGTGAACAAATCACAGAAATTACTGCTACAGGACCTGGTGCTGGTGGTCCTGGTGGAGGAGCCCCTGGCGGTAACGCTCCTGGTGGCTGGTAACAACTAATAAAAACCAAGGAAGCTTAAAAGCTTCCTTGGTTTTTTGTTTTCAAAAATAAGACTTTATTGACTACTTAGACCCTTTTTCAAACTTTTCCATAAGCCCACATCATCGGTCTGTAAAATCAATCCAGCATAGGATTTTCCGATTAAAATGATCAACCCAAGAGTTGTTAGGGTTAATACAATCAAGGAAATGATACTCTCTACTGTTGTCGCAAAGCCATTCATCAAACGAATCGGCATAAAGAAAGTAGAAGTAAAAGGAAGATAAGATCCTACCTGTAAGAAAACACTATCCGATGAACCTTGACCTAAAGTCATCGCTCCAAAGAAACAAGCAATGACGATATACATGATGGGTTGAATAGCTTTATTCACATCTTCTTGTCGTACAACTAAAGAACCTGAGAGTGCTGCTAACACCACATAAAGTAAGAGACCAAAGCCGACAAAGAACATCATAGACCAATCTAAATTCTCAAACACTGCCTTAATCAAAGGCTCGATGCTTTGCACCATCTCCTTAGTGCCCTCTGTATAATCCAATACTTTATAAGTTGCTACTCCTCCGAGAAGATAAATTCCTAGATGTGTCGTGATAACAAGAAAAATTCCTAAAATACGACCATAAAAGTAAAGTGGAGCAGGGACACTTGAGAAGATAACCTCCATGATTTTTGTGCCTTTTTCACTGGCAATCTCCTGTGCGGTCAGACCAGCATAAGTCAAAATCATCATGTAAAGCATAAAAACAAGACCAAAGAAGGCAATATACTTCCCTGCTTCTGCTAATTCCTGTCCTTTGACCAACTGTTCCTTATAAACGGGCTGTTGAGTTAGAGTCGTGAGCTGTTCTTGACTAAGCCCTGCTTGTTGGACATTAGAAGCTTGTTGTAAACCTTGAAGAATCTGGTCCACTCGAACTTTCATCTCACCTGACAGGGACGTTTTACCATGATAAATCGCTTCTATGATACCATTGTTTATTTCTACTTCTAGATAAGCTGCAATTTTTTCCTGATCAAAAGCAGAGCGCGCCTTTTCTATACTAGAGTACGACAAAGTGATGTCTTCTACACTTTTAAAAGCCTTAGTCACTTCGTTGCTAGAGCTGATGAGAGCAACCTTATCTTGATTATCAGTTGACTGGTCTGTGAGATAGCCAACACCTGCTGAAATAAAAATAAAGATAAAAGGTGACACCACCATAAAAAAGAAGGTCCATGATTTTACTTGTCTAAGATAGGTTTCTTTTGCAACTAACAGCAATTGTTTCATTTGACTTCCTCCGATTTCAATTTAAAGATTTCATCAATGGTTGGTGCCTGCTGGTCAAAGGTTGCGAGATATTTTCCTTGACTAATCGTATCAAAAAGTTCCTCACCAGCTCTTTCATCATCTAATAACAAGCGCCATTTTCCTTGATTGGTTGCTTCAACTGCTAAAACATGAGGCAGATTTTCAAGGCGCTCCTTAGGAATATCTGAGGAGACAAACAAACGTGTCCGCCCAAATTGTAGGCGAATATCCTGAATCGCACCATCTAAGACAATCTGTCCGTTGTGAATCATCAAAAGTTGATCACAAAGCTCCTCAACATTAGTCATGACGTGGTCTGAAAAGATGATAGTTGCTCCCTTTTCTTTTTCCTCTAAAATCACGCGCTTAAGCAGGGCTGTATTAACAGGATCAAGGCCAGAAAAGGGTTCATCAAGAATGATTAAACTTGGTTCATGAATCAGTGTCACAATTAACTGGATTTTTTGCTGGTTTCCTTTGGATAAGCTTTTAATTTTATCGGTCACTTTTCCCTTAACCTCAAGTTTTTCCATCCAAATCGGCAACTTTTCTGCAACCTCTTTACTCGTCATGCCTTTTAGGTTAGCCAGATAGCGGACTTGTTCAAAAACCGTCAACTTGGGCATAAGACTACGCTCCTCAGGAAGATAGCCCACTTTCGGATAGTCCTGTGTCCCAAAAGCTTGACCATCTAGCTCAATTGTTCCCTCATATGACACAAAACGCAACAGAGAGTGGAAAAATGTCGTCTTACCAGCACCATTTTTTCCCACCAAACCACAAATGCTTCCTGATGGAATGGCAAAAGAAATGGTTTTTAAAACATCTTTTGAACCATAACTTTTAGATAATTGCGATACTTTAAGCATATTCTAACCTCCTTTTTAAATATTATATACTTAAATAACAACGCTTTCAATAGCCTATTCATAAAAACATTTATGACAGGTGCTATACTCTGGTAACAAGACACAAGAAAACACCCCTTTTCAACAGGAGCGTTTTTCTTGTACCTCATTAAAAGAGGCTAGCGCTAAGATTCCCAAAAATTTTTGATGAGATAAGACTTATCATTAGCTATAGATGTAAACCGTGTTTTTCATGCTCTGTTTGATCTTGATCTATCTCAAGTGCCAGTAACTGAATGTGATGAGAAGATAGACAAGTATAAATTTGCTCTTTAACAGCTTGATCAGTAAGGTGACTGGTTTTACAAATGTGCACTACCGCTTGATGATTTAAACCGTCTGAGGTCCAGACATTTAATTGATTAAGGTTTTCAACCCCTTCTAAATCTAAAAGCTCTGCTTCTAAGCTGACGAAGTCTAACTCTTTTGGTGTCGCATTTAAAAATAATTTGCCATTGTCCCAAAATTTGGGCACTGCTTTTGACAAGATAAAAGCTGAGATCACTAAAGATAAGAGAGGATCAAGGAAATACCAGTCTGTAAAACGTAACACAATAGAGACCAGAATAACAGCTAACCAGCCTAAGATGTCTTCTAAAAAGTGCAGGCTTAAAATGGCTTCATTTACTGTTTTTCCCTTATGCACCACCAAACTCGCCAACACATTAATTATGATAGCAATGACACCTAAAATCAACATGCCTTCTTTATTAACCACTTCAGGGTGAAATAACTTGGGAAAATTTTCGACAATTAAGAAAACAGAGCCTAAGATCAAAATACTTGAAGTTATCATTGCTCCTAACAGACTAAAACGCTTGTAGCCTAAACTAAAATTCTGATCAGCCCTTTTATCCGACATTCTCTCTGTTACAAAAGATAAGCCAATCGCTAAAGCGTCTCCAAAATCATGGACTGCATCTGCTAAAATGGCACTGGATTTAAATAAAAGACCAAAAATCAACTCAATGATTGAAAATACTAAATTTAAGAGAAAAGCTATAAATACATTTCGTCTAGCCATCTTCCTACTCCTTTTGTATAATAGTAACAACTTTACTCCCTTATTATCCTAAAAAAAGTGAAAGGAAAATAGAGGCAAAACAAATACTCTGTTCATTTCTGAACATATTGCCTCATTTGTACAGATATGGATCGTCGTGTAAAAAAAACAAAAGAGGCTATCTACACCTCCTTTACTAGCCTACTCAATCAAAAAAGCTATGATGAGCTGACTGTTCAAGAAATTATCAATCTTGCGGATGTCGGACGAAGTACCTTTTATGCCCATTTTGACAGCAAAGAAATGTTGCTTGAGCACCTGTGTCGTGATCTCTTTCACCATACCTTTGAGCAAAAAGAAAATGACCTAGAAGGGCTAATTAGCCATATTCTAAGCCATTTCTATCGCAATCAGGACAAGGTTGCCAGTCTCTTGCTCTCAAGAAATCTCTACTTTATGAACCGCCTCAAACATGAACTGGATAAACACCTCTTTCCCCTCTTTTTAGAAAAAATACAAGGCGAACGAGCGAACTTGCCTGAGGAGCTTTTAAAACATCAGATTAGCTCTGCTTTTATTGAAAGTACGATTTGGTGGCTCAAGCAAAGACAGACCATCAGCCCAGAGGAACTTAGTCAATATCTTTTAGCTTGGATTTGCCCTCAGAATTAAAGTAAGTTTTTTAACCCTAGTAAAAATGACACATTGACCTTATGAGTTGACATAGCTATGCGAATATAGCGGGAATCTAGGCCCACAAAATCAGAACCATCTCTAACTTGAATACCCTCAGCTGCCAATTGCTCTTTTGCATTTTCTAGCCCTGTATTGATCAATAAATAATTGGTCTGACTAGGGAAGACTTGTACGCCTAGGGCTTTTAAAGATTGGATAAGAAAATCACGCTCATGCTCCAACAAAGCATAAGTCTCCTCCATATAAGTTTCATCTTCTAAAGCTAATATGGAGGCTCTTTGTGCCACACTAGAAGTTGCAAACAACTGACCTGATTGACCCAAAGCCGTCAATAGCTCCCGATGACCAGAAATCGCAAAACCTAACCGAAAACCTGCCATCGCATAGGTTTTACTAAAGCCATCAAAAACAATACAATGCTGACTCTGACTCGCTATCGTTTTAAAGGAAATAGCGTTCCAAGATGGTAAAAATTCTATGAAACTTTCGTCAATCACAAGAAGAACATCTTTTTCTTGGCACTTTTCATGGATTTTTTTTAATAACCCCATCTCAATAACCTGACCAGTTGGATTATTGGGATGACCTAACACCATGACATCTAGATCTGATTTAATCGCATCTAAGACTGATTCATTCAAGATAAACTGATCTTCTGCCTTTAGGAAATAGCGTTCTAATTGACAGCCTGCTTCTTGTAAAACATTAGCATACTCTTCATAAGTTGGTTCAATGACAAGAGCTGACTTAGGAGCACGCGCCAAGACCAAACGCCAAATCAAATCATCCACCCCACTGCCACAAAAAATATACTGGGGCGAGATGGCATACTTTTCAGATAGCTTATGACGCAAAAAGAGCGCTTCTCTATCTGGATAATGGTCTCCTTGCTCCAAAATATAGCTACTATGATTTTTAACACGCTTTGGTAATCCTAAAGGATTGGTATTGACTGAAACATTAAGCATTTCTTCCTCCTATTTCCTCATTAAAACCCTATTTTGACTCCTAGCAATGACAAATGATAATAAAAAGAAACTAACAATTGTTCCTTCCCGAACAAAAAGCGGAAAATGAAAATAAACACTTATCGCCACTGAACCTAAAATACTCAAAAAATCCACTCCATAGCGATAAAACGAAAAACTAAACCGCGTTCGCGCTTCTAGCAATTGACAGGCCTTTTCAATAGGAAATTGCAACACACCATAAGCAATAACGTGGCCAACTCCATAGCCTGCCAAGCTTGTTCCAAGAATAAACATTAAAAAAGCAAAGACATAGGAATGGATAGCCAATTGACTAAGCACAGTGTAGGTGAAAAAATTGATCACATACCCAAAGCCAAATAAACTCAACACCATCAGAAAATAATTTCGCCAGCTCCTTTTTTGATCTAGTAAAAGACAGACTAATAAAAATAATAAATTAATTCCTGTTGTAATGACACCAATCGTTATCCTCGAACTCTCAGATAGAGCAACATTAAAAGAGTTAAAACTACTCACCCCGATACCTGCTTTAATGGTCAGACTGACCCCTAAAGCTGACAGAGTATAATACCACAGAGAAAGCCAGACCAGTTTTAAGGACACCGCTATCAACTCCTTTTTTAGTATGATGATTATTATAAAGATTTTATGATAAAATAAATATGCTAAATCTCACACTTGGGAGAGAAAAAATGAAAAAAATTTCCTATAAAGGACAATACCATTTGCCAAAAGAGCTACCTAAAGTAGTCCTTGACCAATCCTTTTTAACAAGCTACTCACATGGAGAGCAAATCCATCAAGCAAATACACCCTTAGATTATCTCTTTTTTATGATCAAAGGAAAAGGCAAAATCCTTCTGACGCAAGAAAATGGAAAAACCACAATCATCCAATTTATTCACCAAAATGATTGGATTGGAGAGTTAACCATTTTAGGCGCAGAGACCGAAACACGAGAAATTCGCTCCATCGGACACACAATCTGTCTGGCTATTCCTATGTCAGTAGTAACAGCCTATCTTCTTAATGATATTACTTTTATTAGACTGATGGGAGCTTATGCTGGTCATAAACTGGTGAGTCGAACCATGCATTTTTCTAAGAACCAAAACTATATCTTAAAACATCGCTTAGCTAGTTTTATTTTAGAAGTCAGCTCTGATAACCTCTATCAAGAAAATCATATACAAGTGGCAGAATATCTAGGCGTGAGCTACCGCCACCTTTTGCACACCTTTAAAGATTTTCGACAAGAAGGACTCGTCACCAAAGTGGGACACCAGTGCTTTAGGATTAACCTAACAGAGATTGAAAAACTGGCTATCCAAGATCCTAATTAATTTGTGAAAAGGCTTACATTTTTATATTTTATTTGTTATACTCTTATGGTAGAGGGAATTGATTCCCAATCAACTAAAAAGAGGATTTTGATGTGGCAAAAGAACAAGACACACTGATTTACAACATTGACAAAAGCATCAAGAAAAAGGCTGATTTGATTAACTGCCATTACTGGGCTTATGCTGTACGTTCGATTATGGCAAGTGTCTATTTAGCTTTGGGACTAGCAATCTCAGCCTATAGCGCTGACAAACTTAATCATATCGTTGAAGGACTCGGCAAGTTTAGCTATGGCTTGATGTTTGGTTGGTGTTTAGTGATGATTTTATACATGAATGCTGAACTTGGGACATCTAATATGATGTATATGACCTCAGCCATTCATAGAAAAGTCATCCCAACCCGAACAGCCCTTAAAATTTTAGCAACCTGTATCTTCTTTAACTTTATTGGTGCAGTTATTGTCTGCTTCTTACTCTCTTACACAACTCCCTATCAAATTGGCCATGTTGCTCCTGATAGTTATCTGATTGAAGCCAGTATTGCTAAATTAGCGAAATCACCTCTCACACAATTTGTGGAAGGAATCTTTGCCAATATTGTTGTTAATATCGCTGTTTTTGTAACCATGCGGATGAAAGATGATGCTGGACGTGTCATTTCTCTTATCTTTATTATCTTTATCTTTGCTTTTTTAGGTTTTGAGCACGTTATCGCAAACTTTTCAACCTTCTCGCTAGCCTTTTTCTCAAATGGAGGACCTGTTGAGGGCATGACATTGGGCTCTATCCTATCTAACTTCTTTTTCTCAGGACTTGGTAACTATGTTGGTGGCGGTCTCTTAATCGGCTTACTTTATAGTTGGTTAAGTAATAAATCAGATCTTTACATTGACTAAATCAAAAAAGTCTGTAGAAAGTACTTCTATTTGAAGAATTTTCTACAGGCTTTTTCCTATCCTAAAATATATAAAAATTTTATATATAAAGTCTTGACTTTCTCTCCTAATAAGTATATATTTTATATATAAAATAATTATATATAAAATTTTTATATAAGGAGGTGGGATTATGTATTTTCCAGTCCCCTCACTCTTAACAGAGTTTCTCATCCTCGCCATCGTTGAAAAAAAGGCATCTTATGGCTATGAGATTAGCCAGACCGTTAAGCTCGTAGCTGATATCAAGGAATCAACCCTCTACCCTATCTTAAAAAAATTAGAAAAAAGTGGTTACTTAAGCACCTACTCCGAAGAACATCAAGGACGAAAACGCAAGTACTACACTATCACCAGCTCTGGGCACGCGCAACTGGATTTTTTAAAAACAGAGTGGAGCAACTACAGCCATACTATTACAGATATTATCGAAGGGAGATTAAGACATGAAAAAGACTGAGTATCTAGCTCAACTAGAAAAATACCTAAAAAAATTACCTCACGAAGACTATTTAGAAGCCATGGAATATTTTAATGAATATTTTGATGAAGCTGGACCTGAAGCAGAAGAGGCTGTCATCGCAGAGTTAGGCACTCCAAAAGAAGCCGCTCATGAGCTTATCACCAATCTCCTTGATAAACAATTTGACCAGCAGGTAGAAACACCAAAGCGCAGTCCTAAAGAAATTGTTAGTCTCATTATCTTGGCCATCCTAGCTGCACCAGTTGCTTTTCCTCTTGCCATCTCTATCTTAGCCATTAGTTTTGCTTTTATTGTTGCCATCTTAGCCGTCCTTTTTGCGCTTCTAATGACTGGATTAGGCTTTATCATTACAAGTGGGGTGACTTTTTACGAAACGCTCACTAATCTTTCTGGAGCTAGCTCAAGCCTAGCCTTTGGTATTGGCATTAGCCTTGGTTTACTTGGTGGAGGTATCTTACTCACTCTTATCACCATCACCTTGGGAAAATGGACTGGGCGACTTACTGTCAAAGGACTAAGAGCAGCTTTTAAAGGAGGCAAATAACATGAAATTAAAAAAACTCTGGATTACCGCACTCCTTCTCTGCCTATCAGGAGCAGTCTTAACCACTATTGGGCTGTCAGGAGGAGCTTTAAAAGAACTTGAGAAAACTTATATCACAACAAAACGACAAGACATCACCTTAGAGGAGTTCAAACAATTAGACATTCAACTAAAAAATCAAGGTCTTTGGATTGTTCCTTCTGACGACGATCAGGTACATCTTGAATACTATCAAGATACCAAACAAAGCCAGAAACCTATCCAGTACCAGTTAACAAATGGTAAGCTGACCTTAACAGATACCCTCACTGAGTTTTCAGGCATACATGTGGCTAATCTAAAAGATTGGGTTCGTTCACTCTCAAATCCCTATCAAAATCAACCTTACACCATCATGCTCTCCATTCCCAAATCCATGACTCTTGATACTATTAAAGCCCAGTCACAAACTGGTGAGATCTCAATTGATCAAGTCAATGTGAAAAATCTTACTATTACTAGCCAAGATGGTAGTGTCATATTGGGGGCAATCCAGCCAGAAACCACACAAATCAAAACGCAAACAGGTGCCATCTCCCTTTCTAAAACCAAACTAACTCAACCCATTCTAGAAAGTATCGATGGAGAAATATCAGATTATGGTAGCCATTTCACACAGGCTCAATTCAAAACACAAACTGCTGAGATTTACCTAGACCAGTCCCTATTTAAAGGTCAGACGACTATCGCTAGCACTGATGGTAATATCACCCTTCAATTGCCAGAAAACCAAGAATCTCAAACACACATTTCAGCTACTAGCACTGATTTCGGGCAAGTTTCTATTCCTAAAAGTTACGCGAATAACACAAATTCAAGTACCACATTAGATTTAAAAACCGATACAGGAGATATTTCCGTTAACCCTAGCTACAGTGAGAACGACGAGTAAAAAGAAACAGGCATGAGCCTGACCTTTAAGTGACTGAGCTTTCCTTTATCCATTCTCTTTTTAACCTTTAACAGTCTCCTATGTGCTGAAATTTTATACAAACTATGAAAAAATGCTAGCGTCAGCTAGCATTTTTTTAAAACAGTAAGAGACTAATAAGCGCCAAAATAGCAGGTCCACCTTGTGTCAGAATAATTTTCTTATTAGCAGTCAAAGCCCCATAGGTTGCGGCTAAAATCACAAAAAGTAAGAAAATCATCACAATTTCTTTAGGTTGAGTAGAGAAATAAATCCCATAAAGTAAAAATAATGCCACTAAGCCATTATAAATCCCTTGATTTTTAAAGAGATTGTTAACAGAGGCACGTGATAACTCCTCTTTGGACATATTAAAAACACGACTTGTGCTATCAGATTGCGTCGCAATCGTTTCTAAATACATAATATAAAAATGCTCAACAGCAACGACAGTTGCTAAAATAATAGTAATAATTGACATTAGTTTTTTTCTCCCTTTAAATACTCTATATCCTCTAATCCATTGACTAACTTATTAAGTAGTCTAGATAGCTCTACTTTTTCATCATCCGACAAAATGTGCTCCATCTCTTCTTTTATTTGTAAATGGTGTTCAGGCGGGGAAAGACTTAAATCACGCTTAGCTTTATCAGTAGCATAGACAATCATCTCCCTTTGGTTTTTAGGATTCCGTACTTTTTGAACATAACCTCGCTCCTCTAAAATTTTCATGTGTCGCGTAATGGCTGCACGATCAATCTGTAATAAATCTTCTAACGTTTTTTGGCTACAAGGCTCATGAGCTAATAATTCCTCTAAAAGCTGATAGCGCGTTAAACTAATAGCCAATCTCTCTTCAAATAACTGACTGATCTGTTGTTCGCTGACTTTTATTTGATATAAAAGTTTGGGAATAGCCGTCATTTTTTCTCCCTTTTTGTTGATTTATCAATTGTTGATAAATCAATTATACTATTTAAAAAGAAAAAAGCAAGACTTTCGTCTTACTTTTATGAATTTTTTTTGCTTTGACGTTTGTAAAGCCCTGCTCCTAATGCGACGAACAGTAGCATAAATAAGCTCAATACTAAAAACTCTTGTCCAGCCTGACCCGTCATTGAAATCGTTTGACGTAATCCAGCTACCGAATAACTCATAGGTAAGAAAGGGTTAATCATTTGGAAGAATTTATCGGTCAGAGGCAAAGGATATGTCCCTGCACAAGAAGCTAACTGTAACAACAACAAGATAATTGACGCAAAAGCACCAAAACGTTCATGCCAAGTATAAAGAGCTGTGACCATTGCCATAAAAGTACAACTAGCCAAAACAGTTAACAGATAGGTTTGCCACTCATGATTAGCTGTTAGGCCAATCAAATGGACAGCAAAGTATAAAATGGTCCCAGCTAAAACAGCTATCACGCCATTGACAGCAAGTTTACGAGAAATCCAATCAAGACGTCCTTTAGGCTCTTTTCCAGATACTGTTTTTGTAAAAATCATGTTACTTGATAAGGCCGCAACCATTAAAGCTACTGACATCATATATGGCGCCATTCCAACACCATTTGTTTTGACCTGATCTGTATCGGTGTGGTTTAACGTAACAGGACTAGAGAGGCTAGAGGCATTGTCATCATTAGTTGACACCGTTGACAACTTATCACTAGCACTTGTCAATCCACTCGCTAAAGAAGCAGTTCCCGTGTTTAAACTAGATAAACCATTCATCAAGCTTAAACCACCTTGGGCTAACTGAGAAGATCCTGATGAAATTTGACTAGCACCCGAACTTAATTGACCAGCACCATCAACCAATTGTGAAGATTTGCTATTTAATGTCGTTGCCCCTTCCTCAAGTTGACTAGCACCTGTAACTAGCTGACTACTATTACTTGATAATTGACTAGCACCTTGTGAAAGTGTCGAAACAGCAGAAGTATAACGCTCTACACCTACTTGAAGTTGATTGGCACCTTCACTAAGCTGATTTTGGAGAGTCTCTACCCCTCCTGCGACTTGTTGGCTTCCTGGAACCAATTGTCCAGATAAAGCTGACGAAATTTGTGTCAATCCACTTGACAAACTTGTCAAACTACTTGAAGCAGCGGGTAGTACTTGGTTTGCTACTCCTTGCAACTGATTAAGCCCCGCTTGTTGACTAGAGGTGTCAATAGACGACAAGGTAGATTGTAAACTAGAGACTTGACTCAAAATAGACTGTGCTTCACTTGCTAAAGAACTCCCACCTCCTAGAGCAGAGGTTAATTCAGCTTGCTTATCTGGTGAAAGTGATTGATAAGCTGAAGTAGCCTGAACCTTAGCTAGTGCAGAAGACTCCTCTGAGGCAGAACTTGCAATAGCTTGAGCACTTGTGGCAATGGCTGATAAATAACCTGATACATCAGGCAAGTTTGTTGTCTGAGAACCCAATCCCTGAATACTCGTGTTGAGTTGTTCCAATCCTTGGCTAAGTTGACTAATTTGAGCACTTTGACTTTCTGACAAACCAACTTGACTTGACAGACTGGTTAAGCCAGCTGTCAATTGATTAGCACCATCTACCAAGGTTTGAATCTGGCTCGATGCAGCACTTAGCTGATTAACACCGTTAAGCAAATTAGCTGACTGAGCATCTAGCTGACTAGCTCCACTAGCTAATTGATCGACACCATTTGTATAACTGGCAATACCTGAGCTAAGACTGGCAGAGCCTGAAGCTAATTGCGAAACACCTGCTGTGTATTGTCCTAAGCCCACTGATAAGCTTTCTGCCCCATCCGAGAAAGTCAAACTCGAACTTGCTAACTGATTTAAATTATCAGATAATGTTTGACTACCATCTGATAGCTGTTTAGAACCATCTTCTAATTGCTGGCTTCCTTTGCTAGCTTTTTCCAACCCATCTGATAATTGAGAAACATTTTTAAAAAGACTACTAGTATAGGTGTAGCTGATATTTTTAGCAACACTGTCTTTTAATTTGCTCATCGCTGTTTCAGCCATCTTACTTGCCACAAAACTGTGTCCTTTTGATGTTTGATAAGAAATGGTCATTTTTTCAGGATGATCAGTTAATAAACTAGCTGCATTTTGAGAGAGATCTTTGGGAAGAGTAACCACCATAAAGTAGGTTCCTTCTTGCAAACCTTTTTCTGCCTTTGATGCGCTGACAAAATGATAGTCCAAAGCCTTATTTTTAGACATATTATCTACCATATCATCACCGATACTCAATTTTTTCCCTTGATAAGTGGCTACCTTATCTTGGTTTACAACTGCAACAGGTAACTGACTCACTTTTCCATAAGGATCCCACATCGAACTTAGAAAAATAATATTATATAAAGCTGGTATCAATGCTAAACCGAGCATCGTCACCCATAACATCGGTTTTTTTAGAATTGTTCTCCATTCTTCTAGCATAATTTCTCCTCTTTTTAGACATATTGTCTAATTTTTTGATATAATCATATTATACGATTTCATTATGATATTACAATATAAAAACTTTATTTTTAGACATAGTTTATAAAAATGTCTATAAGGAGAAAAGATGACCGAAGACAACAGAAAACAACGCACAAAAAAAGCCTTAGAAAAGGCTATGGCGGATTTACTCAAACAGCAAAGCCTTGATAACATCACCACCATTAAATTAGTGCAAACAGCAAAAATTAGTCGCTCAAGCTTCTACACCCATTATAGAGACAAGTATGAGATGATTGAGCAATACCAACAGACTGTATTTGCTAACATTGAATATATCTTTGATAAGCACGATTTAGATAAAGAAGCTATTATATTAGAGGTTTTTGATTACTTAAACAGAGAAGAATTATTAGCTGCCCTTCTCTCTCACAATGGAACACGTGAAATCAAAACATTTATACGACACAAATTGCAAATCCTCCTCACTAGAGACCTGCGCTATCGTTTCTCAACAGAAGGGCGCTCTGAATTAGAAGAACTATATAGCGGTATCTACTTTAGTCACGCTATATTTGGGGTCTGCCAAAAATGGATTGCTAGAGGAAAAAAAGAATCCCCTCAAGAAATCACCAAACTCTTACTTCAACTCCTTGGTAAATAACAAACTCACTATTTTTAGTATGCCTAAATAAAGGAAATCTAGGCCATTCTAATCGCACACCTATTAAATTTACTCCATTAAAAAAGCATCCAAAAGATGCTTTTTTTATCATATTATCGGTTCTACTAATCTTGAAATGTTATATTTTCCCACTCTAAGTTTTCATTAACATAATAATTGGAATAATAGGATGACTGATTTTCAGAAACAACATAATATCCTGCTTTTAGTTGAGAATGTTCAATTTTTTTAGCATGATCTTCAAAATAAGAAATATCAGAATCAGTTGAAATATGCAGGGTGGTAGAACCCATACTAAAATATTTAAAAGGATCTAAGGTATTAATCCCCAAAACAGGTGCTGCACCATTTTTATTCGCCTCTTGTAGATCCTTTTTTAATTCTTGGTTGAGATCAGAAGCATTGGCTGAGAAGGCCTCACCAGACCATTCATCAATCTCTACTTTAACATTTTCTAAGCCTGAGGCTTCTAACGACTGTTCAAGGGAACGTCGATACAAATCCATTTTCTCGTTTTTAAATAAGGCAACATCAAAAAACTCACTAAAAAGTTGGCTATCTCGCTCATAAGAGTCTGAGTAATGTCCTGTATATAAATCAACAATTTCATTATAAGTATAGGTTAGCTCTTTCTTATTCTTGTCAATTCCAATAACGAAATGGTAGGTCATTTTACTCTGTCCAACCTTTTCTGTATAAGTATAACTCATTCTTTGATTATGTAGATTGGATTGATTTTCCAAGTGACTAATTTCCCCTTTAAAACCTGCCTTTTTATAAATAACAGGAACTCTTTTAGAACTGATTTCATAGGGAACACTTAAGGTACTATCATAAGCATAAAACAAACTAGCAATCGTACCAAGAAAAATTACTGAATATACAACACACACTGTAATAAACAGATACTTCGCTATCTTTTGAATCCTATCTTTTAACAACATAGCATCTTCCTTCACATTTCTTTCATCCTCATATAATTCGTAGGTTTTCACAATCTCAACTTTTACTAGCTTTAACCCAATAGACTTATAAGTTCTTGTAAGACAAAGCAAAAAGCCCACTGTTGTAGGCTTTTTGTAAGATATATCTTAAAATTAAAGCATTTTGTTGTAGAATTCAACGACAAGTGCTTCGTTGATTTCTGGGTGGATTTCATCACGTTCTGGAAGACGAGTAAGAGATCCTTCAAGTTTTTCAGCATCAAATGATACAAATGCTGGACGTCCAAGTGTTGCTTCAACTGCTTCAAGAATTGCTGGTACTTTAGCTGATTTTTCACGAACTGAAATCACTTGACCAACTTCAACACGGTATGATGGAATATCAACACGTTTACCATCTACAAGGATGTGACCGTGGTTAACAAATTGACGAGCTTGACGACGAGTAGTTGCAAGACCAAGACGGTAAACAACGTTGTCCAAACGACGCTCTAAAAGAGTCATAAAGTTGAAACCAAGAGTTCCACCTTTAACTTTTGAAGCTTGTACGAACAAGTTACGGAATTGTTTTTCACCCATACCGTAAGTGAAACGTAATTTTTGCTTCTCAGCTAATTGCAAACCGTATTCTGAAAGTTTTGAACGGTTATTTGGTCCATGTTGACCTGGAACGTAGTTACGACGAGCAAGTTCTTTGCCTGTACCTGTAAGAGACAAACCTAAACGACGGGCTTGTTTCCATGATGGTCCTGTATAACGTGACATAAAAATGTCCTCCTAAAAATAATATAATTTGTAGGAAATAACGTCTTAGAAGATCCTGATTCGTGCAGGAAATCTTCGCCTAAACAGCAAAGGTTACTTTTCTAGCTGACTTCCTGTTGACGAGCTTCATATCTTCCTGCTGTTATTTCACACAAATTACATTCTATCATATACCGAGATATTTGTAAAGTTCTATTGTCTTTAATTTAGAGTAGTTTTTTAAAATTAGACTTATTTTCCTTTATGTTAAGCCCCATCAGTATAACTTTTCCATACTTTAGCTCATGAAAAAACAGCCCACTGGACTGTGACTCGCTTCTTCATCTTTTAGCTCATGAAAAAACAGTCCACTGGACTGTTTTTTTAATCAAAATATCTAATTAGTGTTTTTTCTGTTAAAATATCTGAATATGTATATGACTCTACATAAGTATTATCAATAGCGCCAGGAATAGCAGCTTCATCTCGATACTCTACAATAAATAAAGAAGGATAGACTTCAATTAAGCGACCAACCTTGGTCTTTTCACGCTTACGACCATTTTCTAAGGTCAACTCAACCTCTTGTCCCTCATGTTTTTTTATATCTTCCTTTATTTTCTTCATCTTAGCAACATCTGAAAATGCATCACTCATCTTTTTCTCCTATCTTTCTTCAAATTGTGCAATGCTAGAAAACTTGTTATATTCTTTTTGGAACATTAATTTGACGGTTCCTCTAGCACCAGCACGGTTTTTTTCCAAAATAACTTCAATTGTATTATCTACCACATGATCTGGATCATCTTTATCACTACGATCATAATAATCATCACGATATAAAAAAGCTACGATATCGGCATCTTGTTCAATTGACCCTGATTCTCGAATATCTGATAAAACTGGTCGCTTATCTTGGCGTTGCTCCACTCCACGTGACAATTGGCTCAGCGCAATCACAGGAACACGTAATTCTTTGGCCAAAATTTTAAGTTGTCGGGAGATATCAGAAACTTCTTGTTGACGATTTTCTGGCTTTGTCCCAGTAATCAGCTGTAAATAATCAATGACAATTAAACCTAGACCACCCACTTCTTTTTCTAATTTACGTGCTCTAGCACGAATCTCGGTAATCTTAATCCCTGGAGTATCATCGATATAGATCGGAGCTTCCGCCAAGTTCCCCTGGGCAATGGTCAAACTTTGCCATTCCTCCTCTGTTAACTGCCCTGTTCGTAAGTGATGAGCGTCAACAAGACCTTCAGATGCCAACATACGATCAACCAGACTTTCTTTCCCCATTTCCAAAGAAAATATAGCCACAGGTTGTTTCATTTTAGTCCCAACATTTTGAGCAATATTCAACACAAAAGCAGTCTTACCGACAGCTGGACGTGCCGCTAGAATAATCAACTGATCAGGGTGTAAACCTGTTGTAATCTTATCTAAATCTCTGAATCCTGTCGGTAATCCAGTGACATCAGATGTTTGTTGCGCTCGAATTTCTAAATTTTCATAGTTGATGGCTAACACTTCTGAGATTTTACTAAAGCCACTCTTATTGCTTTTCTCATTGATATCAATCAGAGATTTCTCTGCCTCTGATATAATATCCTCTGAGGGGGTTGTCGCATCGTAAGCTTGGTTGACAGATTCTGTCAACCTGCTAATGATATTGCGCAACATTGCTTTTTCTGCAACAATCTTAGCATAATATTCTGCATTAGCACTTGTAGGCACGCTATTGACAATCTCTAAAAGATAAGTCATGCCTCCAATATTCTGTAAATCATCTTGATCACTTAAAATTGTTCGAATTGTCAAAGCATCAATCGCATCATCACGTTCGCTTAGAGTAATCATAGCTTCAAAGATGATCCTATGTGCATACTTATAAAAATCCTTAGGCTCAATATATTCTCGTACTGTAATTAACTTATCAGGCGATATAAATATAGACCCCAAAACAGACTGCTCTGCCAGTAAATCTTGAGGCGGAATGCGGACATCAAGTGTCTGTTCAGACAAGCTTGTCACCTCCCAATCATTTCATAAGTTTACGCTTGGTTGACACGGATATTGATAACCCCTTCAACCTCTTTATGAATTTTCACAGGAACATCAATTAAGCCGATAGCACGAATAGGTTGTTCAACCTTAATATGACGCTTATCAAGCTTAATCCCAAATTGCTTAGCTAATTCTTCAGCAATTTTCTTAGCAGTAATAGACCCAAAGGTTCTACCATCAGGACCAACTTTTTCTGTAAACTGAACCAGGGTTTCCTCTTTTTCCAACAAGGCTTTGATTTCTTTAGCTTCTGCTAGCAACTCTGCTTCTGCTTTTTCTTGGGACTTTTGTTTGCCACGCAATTCTCCAATTGCTTGACTGGTTGCCTCTTTGGCAAGATTTTTCTTAATAAGGAAATTTTGAGCATATCCTGTTGGAACTTCTTTTACTTCTCCTTTTTTCCCTTTACCTTTAACATCTTGTAAAAAAATAACTTTCATTTTTATGACTCCTTATATTGATAATCTGATCTTATCTTTGTTACTAATATCTCTCGAACTTGCTCAATCGTCTCGCCGTCAATCTGACAGGCAGCTAAATTAAAGTGACCGCCGCCACCAAGATCTTCCATAATCCGTTGGACATTGATTTTACTTCGACTTCGAGCTGAAATAGCGACTTGCCCTCTATTATTACGAGTCAGGACAAAGCTAGCCTCTATTCCTGACATCTCTAGCATCGTGTCTGCTGCTTTACTAGCAATGACATTAGTGTAAACTTTATCATCAGGACCACTTGCAACAATAATATTGGGTACGATACGCTCCCCTTGCAAAATTAATTCATTAATTGAACGGTATTCTTCAAAGTCAACAGCCGAGATATTTTGAATTTCCACACTATCACTGCCATTAGCCCTCAGATAACTGGCAACATCAAAGGTGCGACTAGTGACACGTGTCGTAAAGTTCTTCGTGTCAAGCATAATTCCTGCCATCAAAACACTAGCCTGTACCTTACTAAGCTTGTTGGTATGTGCATTTTGAAATTGGATTAACTCCGTCACTAACTCACTGGCACTACTAGCACCACTTTCTATAAACGTCAATACGGCCTGACTTGGAAAGTCTTTATCGCGTCTATGGTGGTCCACCACAATAACCTGCGTGAATTTCCTGTAAAATTCCTCTGAGAGTGTTAATTGGATTTTAGAATGATCAACCATAATGAGTAAGGATTCTTTGGTTACCTTACTCATGGCATCTTCCACTGTTATAAGATGACTTTTGGCATCGGCCATCAAACGTCCTAAGGCTTTTCTAATATCTGAAGTTAATTCGTTTGGATTATAAACAGTGTAAACTTTGTCAATGATATTAGAAGCAAAAAAATCCATCCCCACAGCAGATCCTAAAGCATCCATATCTAAATTTCTATGACCAACAATAAAAACAGAATCCACGGATCTGATACGATCAGAAATTGCAGTCATCATCGCTCGAGTTCGAGTTCGGGAGCGTTTAACCGTTGACACAGTACCACCACCAAAGTAAAGTAACTCTTTGTGCTCTCCAACTTCTTTGACAACAGCTTGATCCCCGCCTCTAACTAGGGCCATATTGAGATTTTCCAAAGCTACTCTGCCAATCGTATCGTGTTGATGGTCGCCATAAGAAACCCCTATACTCAGGGTTAAAGGCAGATTTTGCTCTTGAGAAGCATTTCTAAATTGCTCTATTAAGGCAAATTTTCCATTAATTAAATCATCTAAGACACCATAAGACGTGAAAAAATAGAATCGGTCCATATTAACCCGTCTATAAAAAATATCCTTTGATTTAGAAAAGCTTGAAATAAAATTGGCGATAAAACTATTGATTTGAGAAACTTCCGCATCTGATAATTCTTCAGTCAAATCATCGTAATTATCTATAGAAATAATCCCAATAACTGGTCTTGCAAACCTTAACTGAGTGCTAACCTTAGCATCAACAGTACTATCAAAAAAATAAAATAAACCAGATGACTCATCTAAATTCGTCAGATAGTAATTTTTTCCAACTCTAATGCGCTGATTACTGGTATTGGCACGTTTACTTTTAATCAAGCGGCTAATGCTTTGACTATTAAATTTACCGTCATCATCAGAAAATATGAGCTGAGCATAGGGATTAAACCACTCCACTGCATAAGTCTCTGGATGGAATTTAATGACGCCAACAGGCATGGTATCTAATAAGTTTTTTAAACTAACCTCTGTCTCATCATTAAGGCGTTCTATTTGCTCAATTTCATTCCACTCATATGTTATTTTTTGATAGTAAAGCAAATAAATTAATGTTGCTAGGGCTAAAAAAACAACAAAAAGAAGACCTATCTTTGAAGATATTATCAAGCTAAAAATTGCTACGATACCAAACAAAATCATACCAATCATGATCAACTGAATGGTGTCAAAACGAATCTTTTTCATTTATCTAACCTCTTAACTAGCAATTATAACATAAAATTGCCTTAAAATAGATTACAATTGCATGTTAAGTGAGATCTATCAATTCTTCCGACGCGCTTTATTATTCCCTTCTAAATAAACCATCAAGATAGAAATATCTGCTGGATTGACCCCAGAAATTCGACTGGCTTGACCAATGGTCTCAGGATTGATTTTCTTAAACTTCTGACGTGCTTCTGTTGCAATCGAGTCAATTGCATCCCAATCAATGTTACTTGGAATACGCTTTTCTTCCATGCGCTTCATCTTTTCAACCTGGTCTAAGGCCTTATTGATATAGCCCTCATATTTAATTTCTGTTTCAATCAGTTCAATGAGCTTCGCATCTAAATCCTCAGCTGCAGGGCCAACAAAAGAAACCACATCTTGGTATTTCACTTCTGGACGTCGCATAAATTCTTTAGCTGTCACAGCATCAGCTAGGGGTTTAAAGCCCATTTCTTCCACTTTTTTATTAGTTGCTGCGACAGGCTTTAATTTTATAGATTCTAGGCGATTAATCTCATTATCAAATTGGTTCTTCTTAATTTCAAAGTAGGTCCAACGCTGATCATCAACCAGACCAACCTGACGACCAATGGGGGTAAGTCGCATATCTGCATTATCATGACGAAGAATCAAGCGATACTCTGCTCGACTAGTTAAGAGGCGGTAAGGCTCCAGTGTCCCTTTTGTCACCAAATCATCAATCATCACACCAATATAAGCGTCACTACGTTTTAAAATTAACTCTGGTTTGCCTTGAACTTTCAGGGCTGCATTAATCCCAGCAATCAAACCTTGACCTGCTGCCTCTTCATAACCTGATGTACCATTGGTTTGTCCTGCTGTAAAAAGACCAGACACTAGCTTAGTCTCTAAAGTTGCACGCAGCTGATGAGGTAAGACGATATCATATTCTATTGCATATCCGGTACGAATCATTTCAGCTTTTTCCAAGCCTTTAATAGAGTGGAGCAACTCCTTTTGTACGTCTTCTGGCAAACTCGTGGAAAGTCCTTGGACATAAATTTCCTCAGTATCCCGTCCTTCTGGCTCTAAAAAGAGTTGGTGGCGTTCCTTATCTGCAAACCGAACAATCTTGTCCTCAATAGAAGGACAATAACGTGGGCCAACCCCTTTTACGATTCCTGAAAACATGGGAGCACGGTGCAAATTATTATTGATGATATCGTGACTATTTTGATTGGTGTAAGTCAACCAGCAGGGCACTTGGTCTGTAACATAATCTTCGTCTTTTGATAAAAATGAAAAATGATTTGGTGTTTCATCTCCTGGTTGAATTTCTGTAACACTGTAATCAATCGAGCTAGCTTTAATCCTTGGAGGTGTCCCTGTTTTGAAACGCCCAATTTCAAAGCCTAAGTCACGAAGATTGTCAGCCAATGTCACAGACGCTAAACTGTTATTAGGACCTGAAGCATATTTCAAGTCTCCTAAAATAATTTCTCCTCGAAGAGCCGTTCCTGTCGTTACAACAACTGCTTTAGCTGAAAAATATTGGTTTGTTGCTGTTCTAATCCCAATAGCTTTACCATCTTCCACTAAAATTTCATCTACCATCGTTTGACGAAGGGTTAGGTTCTCTTGATTTTCAACTGTCCGTTTCATACTAAGAGCATAAAGTGCCTTATCAGCTTGGGCACGAAGCGCACGAACTGCTGGACCTTTGCCAGTATTTAACATTTTCATTTGAATGTAAGTTTTATCGATATTTTTGCCCATCTCTCCACCCAAGGCATCGATTTCACGAACAACAATCCCTTTAGCTGATCCTCCAATCGAAGGATTACAAGGCATAAAAGCTAACATATCAATATTAATCGTTGCTAATAGAGTCTTACACCCCATTCGACTAGCAGCCAGGCTAGCTTCAACTCCTGCATGTCCTGCACCGATTACAATAACATCATAATCTTCAGTAAATGTATATGTCATATTTTCCTCTTTTCTAAAATTTCATCGAGATATGGAACTAAGTTTTTCTTGTTTTCATCGCGGCTAGTAATCCATAGAAAATCAGTATGCTCTTCTGGATCAAGAAGAATTGTTTTGGGCTGTTCCGGAAGTGTCACTTCATAGACCAGCCTTGTAAACACCGCCTCTTTCTCTTTATCAAGCTGACTATCTTCATGGATAATGGTCAGATTTTCCTTGGCTATCGAAATGCCAGTCTCTTCAAAGCATTCTCGAACAGCAGCATCACGAGGCAATTCATTCTCCTCGACACGACCACCTGGAATATCCCAATATTGAGGAAAAACATTGGGGTTGCCACGCTTAATCTGAGAACGTTGAATAATCAGGTGACTGTCTGCAACAGTCAGTAAAACATGGGCAATCAGTTTGACAGGCATGGTTCCTCCCTTTTTTCTAATTATCCTTATTAACAAAATGCTGCAACTGTCCCTTCCAGCCAGCTAGCTCCGTCTTGAGAAAAGCAGGATTGAGGTCAAGATTTTTCAAGTCTGTAAAAGCAATCCACTCACACTGGCGGATAGAATCACCTTCTTCCAGATAGGTAACTGGCTCAGACAGTGGGGTAACAAGATAAAGAAATTCGATCTGATGGTAAGATTTCTCCTGCAAGTTAAACTGATTTTCAACAATAAAAGCTAGCGGTCCAACCTCCACATCAATTCCAAGTTCTTCTTGCATTTCCCGTTGCACAGCCTCTTTGGTTGTTTCGCCAAGCTTAATAGCACCACCCAAGGTGTAATAGTTCCCCTCCGGTGCCCTTACAAGAAATAGTTTCTCATCTTTTACTAACAATCCCGTCGCACGAACACCGAAGATTTGATTGTCGTGTCTCGTTCTGAAATCCATCTTCTCTCCCCAATCGCAAAAAATAGCCAAAACTCTCGAAAATTGCAGGACAAAAAAGCCTACAATTCCCATGAGCTTTGACCATCATGATAATTGTTACTCTTATTCTATCAAAAGATTTGTAGAATTTCAAATCTAGTGTTACGCTAACGTTTCAATATATTCTAAGCCCCAAGCCTCAACAGCATCCAGTACCGAACGAAATTTTTCGCCCATCTCAGTCAAGCTATACTCTACACGAGGGGGGACTTCTGCATAGACCGTGCGACTAATAATGCGATCCTCCTCCAATTGTCTAAGGTGCCTTGTTAACATGGTTTGAGTAATACCTGGAATCAGTCGCTGTAATTCATTGAAGCGTTTCGTTCCTGTACTGAGTTGGTAGATAATCACCAATCCCCACTTACCAGTCAAGACTTTTTGTGTTGTTGCAAAAGGGCAAATACCATATTCACTAACTTTTTTCAAAAAAATTCTCCTTTATTTATCACAATAGTATCACTTTTGATACCAACAAATGCAAAAGTACCTACTTGCATAATGGAATGCTTCAGCTATAATTGTACTATATCAAAAAAATTGGAGGACATCAAATGTCAACAAACTTGGAAATTTTTAATGCCTATAACAATGCTCTCATCGCTGGTGATTTTGCAGCTCTTTTTGAAACAATGGCTAATGACATTATCTGGCATCAACCCGGAAATCATTCAACATCTGGTGCTAAAATTGGTAAGGAAGTACTCGGAGCACATCTAGCAACTTTCGCCGAAAAAACAAATGGAACTTTCAAAGTAGTGACAAACTGGGTATCCGATAATGATACTCTTGTTGCCGCTAACGTAACATTTCTCGGTACTCGAACAGATGGTGAAGAACTAAACATGAATGGCATCGATCTTTTCCGTATGGAAGATGGCAAAATCAAGGAAGTTTGGCTCTTCTCAGCCGACCAAAAAGCTGAAGATGCTTTCTGGGGATAAGATAAAAAGCTTAGCATGAGGGTGCTAAGCTTTTATTTTTGATTAAATATACTGACAAGCCTCTCCATCCTTATAGGCCATGTCGATCATACCTCCTCCCAAGCATTCTTGTCCATCATAGAAAACAACAGCTTGGCCTGGTGTGATCGCCCGTTGCGGCTCTGCAAAGATGACCTCTGCCTTGTCCCCTTTCACCTTGACAGTCACTTGACTATCTGGTTGACGATAACGAAACTTAGCTGTACATTCCAAAGTGAATTCTTCTGGCATCTGACGTGTAAAGTGGACTTGACTTGCTTGTAAAGAGGTTGACATAAGAGATTCATGATAGAAACCTTGGCCGACATAGAGAATATTTTGGGATAGGTCTTTTCCGACAACAAACCACGGAGTATTGTCCCCACCGATTTGTCCACCGATACCAAGCCCTCCACGTTGTCCAATGGTGTAATACATCAAGCCTGCATGTTCTCCCATGTCACGACCATCAACCGTCATCATACGGCCTTTTTGAGCAGGTAGATACTGACTGAGGAACTCTTTAAAGTTTTTTTCACCGATAAAACAGATTCCTGTCGAATCTTTCTTTTTAGCTGTTGCTAAACCAGCCTTCTCAGCAATGTCGCGAACTTCAGATTTTTGCAAATGCCCCAAAGGGAACATGGTTTTCTGCAATTGTTCTTGTGATAATTGGCTAAGGAAATAGGTCTGATCCTTACCATTATCTGCTCCACGTAGCATATGAACGGTACCATCTTCGTCACGTGACACCTGAGCGTAGTGACCAGTCGCAACATAGTCTGCTCCTAAATTCATAGCATAATCCAAGAAAGCCTTGAATTTAATTTCCTTATTACACATGACATCTGGATTTGGTGTACGTCCTGCTCGATACTCTGCCAGAAAATACTCAAATACACGATCCCAATACTCTTTTTCAAAGTTGACAGAGTAGTAAGGAATACCAATTTGGTCTGCCACAGCTGCCACATCTTTATAATCTTCTGTGGCAGTACAGACCCCAAATTCATCTGTGTCATCCCAGTTTTTCATGAAAACACCAACAACATCATAACCTTGCTCTTTTAAAAGAAGAGCCGTAACAGATGAGTCAACACCTCCACTCATACCAACAACAACACGTGTTTTAGAGTGATCACTCATTATTCTTCTCCCATCAATATAAGATACCTCAGCTTAAAATCAATACCAAAAACATTTAAGATTTTCCGTCTCTAAAATGTTAAGCTTGACCTTTTTGCTCAGGTTCAATGTTAACTTAGCAGTATGATCTAAGTCATCAAAATTCGATTTGAAGGTCGATTTTGAAACGCAAAACTTGCGCCTAAACATTATATCACGATGTATCTGGAATGCAAGCGTTAAACGATGTCATTTTTTATTCTCTTCAATAATTTGTTATAATAAAACTGCGTTAAAAAAGGAGATAAAATGATGAAAGCACTAAAATTTCAATCCGTTTTTGATATTATTGGCCCTATCATGATTGGACCATCATCAAGTCATACAGCAGGAGCAGTGCGCATAGGAAGAGTCGTCGCCTCAATTTTTCACGATATTCCAGAGGAAGTTGAGTTTGAACTCTATCATTCCTTTGCCAAAACTTATAGAGGACACGGGACTGACTTAGCTTTAGTTGCAGGGATTCTAGGAATGGAAACAGACGACCCTAGGATTCCTAAAAGCCTTGAGATTGCTCATCAAAAAGGCATTAAAGTCTATTGGAAACTCAACAAAGAAAGTAATACTCCTCACCCCAATACAGCTAAAATTACGGTCAAAAAGGAAAATAAGAGCATGAGTATTACTGGAGTTTCTATCGGCGGAGGGAATATTCAAGTCACTGAACTTAATGGTTTTTCTGTTTCTTTAAAGATGAATACACCAACCTTGATTATTGTCCATCAAGATATTCCTGGAATGATTGCTAAAGTCACCGACATCCTATCCTCACAACACATCAATATCGCCCAAATGAACGTGACACGTGAAAAAGCTGGCGAGAAAGCCATTATGATTATTGAAGTGGATTCTAGAGACTGTGAAAAAGCAATGTTAGATATCCAAAATATCCCTCATTTACATAATGTCACTTACTTTGATTAGAAAGGATTACTATGTTTTATTCCATAAAAGAATTGGTCCAACAAGCAGATGATTACCATAATGGTAGCGTTGCTGACTTAATGATTGCCACTGAAATGGAACTCTCTGGTCGCCACAAAGAAGAAATCATTTCTTTAATGTCTAAAAACCTTGATGTCATGCTTGACTCTGTTCAAAAAGGGCTAGATAATCGTCAGTCTATCAGTGGGCTCACTGGAGGAGATGCTCTAAAGATGGATCGTTACATCCAACAAGGACCTACCTTATCCGATACCACAATATTGATGACTGTTCGAAATGCCATGGCCGTTAATGAATTAAATGCCAAAATGGGACTGGTATGCGCAACACCTACAGCAGGTAGTGCTGGTTGCCTACCAGCAGTCCTATCAACGACTACCCAAAAACTCCAACTTAACCAAAAAGAACAGCTTGATTTTCTATTCTCAGCAGGTGCTTTTGGTCTTGTCATTGCCAACAACGCCTCTATCTCTGGTGCAGAAGGTGGCTGTCAAGCTGAGGTTGGGTCTGCCGCTGCCATGAGTGCTGCTGCCCTTGTCTTAACAGCTGGTGGGTCTGCTTACCAAGCAAGTCAAGCTGTAGCTTTTGTGATAAAAAACCTTTTAGGATTGATTTGTGATCCTGTTGCTGGGCTTGTTGAAGTCCCTTGTGTCAAGCGTAATGCTTTAGGTAGTTCCTTTGCATTTGTCGCGGCTGACATGGCTTTAGCTGGAATTGAATCAAAAATACCAGTTGACGAGGTAATTGATGCGATGTATCATGTTGGCTCTAGCCTCCCTACTGCTTTTCGTGAAACAGCTGAAGGAGGTCTCGCCGCTACACCTACTGGAAAACGTTATGCCAAAGAAATTTTTGGAAAATAATTCCGTTGACTTGATGAAATAGACTAAATCAAACTGCGTTTAACATCCCTATTTTTTATAAACCATCTAATAGAAATACTTTTTATTAAGGTTTAATCTCATGCACAAAAGTTTACACCTTGACAATCACCTTTACACTGTCTTTACAGGAGGAAACAATGAAAACAATACTATTTGACCTTGATGGCACTCTGTTAGACAGTAGTCCAGGCATTCGACACTGTTTTATCAAAACCTTTAAGGAGCTTGGACTGCCTGTACCAAATGATCAAACCATTCAGAGTTTCATAGGACCTCCTCTTGAAACCACTTTTAAAACAATTAATCCAAACCCTGAGTTTATTAAACTTGCCATTCAAACCTATAGACGCTATTATCAAGAAACAGGTGTTTATGAGGCTACTGTCTATGAGGGAATCGTGCAGGCTTTGGAAGAGTTAGTGAGGTCTGGCTATCAACTTTTTATCACAACAAGTAAAAATCAAGAAATGGCCACTCTTATGATGAAATATTTTAAACTTGACAACTACTTTACAGCTATCTATGGTTCTACACCAACAGCTTTTATCAAAGCCGATATTATCAAACGGGTTATAAATGATTATCATCTGACATCGCATGAAACTTGTATTATTGGAGATACCAAATTTGACATTATTGGTGGAAAAACAATAGGCATCAAGACCATTGCCATAACTTGGGGATTTGGACAATCTAAAGATTTAGCACAAGCAAATGCTGTCATTAAACAACCTTCTGATATCAAAAAAGCCCTTGAAACTATATAAGTTTCAAAGGCTTTTTTACATACCCCAGGCAGATAAACCTTGAGCATTATAAGCATTTAGAGCTGCGTTAACTTGATCTTGCACAGTAGCTGTCGAGCCCCATCCTGGCATAGTCTGAAAGAGACCAGAAGCACCCGACGCATTTGATGCAGTTGCATTACCATTTGATTCACGCGCAATAATATATTCCCAAGTTGATTGTGGAACGCCTGTTGCTGCTGCCATCTGTGCTGCTGCCTGACTGCCAACTGTACCCGCTGTATTTCCATTACTAAGCACATAACCTGTTTGCTGGACTGGAGCTGAGGCTTGACTATAAGCAACTGTCGTTTGTGGAGTAACGGACTGTTCTGCACTATTGGAATAAGCCACCTGCTCTACATAGACTGGAGCAATATCTGTAGCCTGAGTAACTGATGCGCTCTGCGTTGCTTCTGTAGAGGTCACCAAAGTATTAGTATCATCTGACATTGTGACATCAGCCATATCTACCTCTGATTCCGATACAGATACAGGTACAGGTACAGAAGTACTCTCTTTCTGAGAACTTGCACTTTCAACCAATAATTTTTTATTTAAACTACTAGTGGAAGTTACTGATAAATTTTTTTCTGACTTAGAAGAAACTTTTTCTTGTCCAAGAACTGTTAAAACTGCCACTAAACAAGTAAGTAATAGACTAGCTATAGTAGCTAGTAGTTTCATTCTTTTTACTTTAGCCAAATGTAATTCTTTACGACGCATATTTTTTATCCTACCTTTTTCTTTTCCGTTATCCATCATAGCTTTTAAATGTTACCTGCATTTTGATCTTGTGTTAAAAATGTTACAAAAAAATTTAGTTTTTACAAAAAAACGTTTTCATAATAGATAAAAAAATTCATCAGAAAAAACTGATGAATTTATACTATTAATACCAACCATTAGCTAGCCAGAATGACTTAGCTGCTGACCATGAACCATAACGAGAAGTAACGTAATTATCTGCTACTTTTTCTTGATTTTCAGGTGACAAATCACCATTCAAATATGAGATGGTTAATTGGTAACGACCATAATACTGACCATTTTGCGCTGTATAACTGCCACTAGATTCTTTTTGTGCAATCCACTCTTTTGCTTCCGCATCAGCTGCACTCAAACTGCTTGTGGTTACAATTTCTGTTGTGCTAGAAGTGGAGCTACTATTAGTTGTTGCTGTGCTAGCAGTAGATGATAACTCCAAAACTTGCCCAACAGATAAGATATTAGCATCAGTCAACTGGTTTAAAGAAACCAAACTATCCACACTCGTTTGATGAGTGGCTGCAATAGAAGATAGTGTATCACCTGATTGCACTGTATAGCTATCTGCATTAACCAAGGCTGGTGCAAAAATTCCAGCTGCTGTTGCCAAAGTAGCTACTCCTAGTTTGATAGAATTTTTCTTTTGATTTAGTACTGATTTGATAGTCATAATAGACTCCTTTATTTTTTCTTGATGTTCTATATGATATCCTTTCTTTATTACTTTAGTTTTGTGCTTTAGTTAAAAATGTTACAACTGTATTGAAGACAGATAAAAAACCGTCTTTAAACAAGACGGTTTTAAGGTGATTTAAGAAAGAACAAAAGAATTCCCAAACCAATCAAAATCATTAAGCTTATACTGTCTTTCCCTTGCCACTTCAGTTGACGAAACTTACTACGACCATCTCCACCTTGATAACCTCGTGCTTCCATTGCTGTTGCTAAAGCATCAGCTCTTTTAAAAGACGAAGCAAATAAAGGGATTAAAATAGGAATAACAGACTTTACCCTCTCTATCAAGTTACCTTCACCAAAATCAACCCCTCTTGCCCGCTGAGCATTCATAATTCTTGTCGTATCATCCATAAGAGTCGGCACAAAGCGTAAACTCAATGACAACATCAAGCCTATTTCATGTACTGGCACTTTAAACCGCTCTAATGGCTTTAAAAGAGATTCTACTGCATCAGCTAAGCTCAATGGCATGGTTGTTAAGGTTAATAAGGTTGAAAAGAAAATAATCAAAACAAACCGCATAAAAATCAAGCCAGCCTGACTTAGACTATAGTCTGTAATTTTAAGAAAAGCAAAGGACCAAATAACGGTTCCACCTTGAGTAAATAACATCTGAAAGATAGTCGTAAACAAAATCAAGCCTATCATGGGCTTTAAACCGCCAATAAAGAAGTGAAAAGGAATTTGAGAAAGTAAAACAACAAATAAAGTAAAAACAAGCATAATAACATTTGTGATGACATTATTAGCCCAAAATATGATACCAATAAAAATAAACATGGCTAGAAGTTTAGTCCTAGGGTCTAGACGATGAATAAAAGACTGACCTGGAATATAACGTCCTAAGATCAATTTATCCATGTCCCACCTCCTTAATAAACTCTTCTAACGTAATTGGTAAACGCTCAAATTGACACCCCTTAAGCGCCAATTTTTGAGCAAATTTAGTGATTTTAGGGACACCAAGTTGTTTTTCTTCTAATAACGTCACATCTTGAAAAACTTGCTGAGGAGAACCTGATAAAATGACACGTCCCTTCTCTAAAACATATACTTCATCAGCATAGTTTGCAACATCATCCATTAAATGTGTTACCAAGACCAAGGTCATCCCTGATTGATGTAACTCTTTAAATAAAGTCATCAACTCCAAACGTCCACTTGGATCTAAACCTGCAGTTGGCTCATCCAAAACCAAGACACTAGGTTCCATGGCTAGAATACCTGCAATCGCAACACGTCTCATTTGTCCACCTGATAAATCAAATGGATTTTTATCAAACAAGGATTCTGGAATACCTACCAAGTTCAATTTTTCACGCGCTATCTGCTCTGCTTGTTCTTTTGATACCCCAAAATTTTGTGGACCAAACGCCACATCTTTTAAAACTGTTTCTTCAAAAACTTGACTCTCAGGAAATTGAAAAACAAGACCAACTTCCTTTCTCAATGATTTGATGGCCTTATTTTTAGAAGTCGGTGTAATAGTACGTTCATTGACTATCACAGATCCCTTTGTTGGGATAAGTAGGCCGTTTAGAAGTTGCATAATGGTTGATTTTCCACTTCCAGTATGGCCGATAAAAGCAGTAAAACTCCCATCCTTAATTGCAAGGTTAATATCAAAAAGAGCAGGACCTTCAAATGGGGTGCCCTGCTGGTAAGTATAACTCACATTTTGGAGATAAATTCCCATAAACTCTGTTCCAATTCTTCTTCTGTTTGATAAGCCTCTGGTTTAAACCCAGAAAACTGTTGTTCAAGCGCTAAACTCAATTTTACCGTAAAGGGAAGGTCTAACCCTAAATCTAACAACTCTTCGCCTTTTGAAAAAAGCTCCCTGGGCGTGCTAGAAAAAGCTACTTGACCTTTTTTCATCACCAAAACTCGATCGCTAAGAGCCACCTCATCTAAATCATGCGTAATAGAAATAACGGTTACACCTGACGATTGATGAATAGACTTAATAGTCTCAATCAATTCTAAGCGGCCCTTAGGATCTAACATACTGGTTGCTTCGTCTAAGATAATAATATCTGGTTGCATAGCAACAACTCCTGCTATGGCAACACGTTGTTTTTGTCCACCAGATAGGCGTGCTGGTTCTCGTGTCCTAAACTCTGTCATTCCAACCAATTCCAAAGCTTGATTGACACGCTGGCGCATCTCCTCATAAGCCACACCTTGATTTTCCAATCCAAATGCAATGTCATCCTCAACAGTAGCCCCTACAAATTGATTGTCTGGATTTTGAAAAACCATACCAATTCTATGACGTAAATCCCAAACATTATTTTCCGTCAATTCTTGTCCCATGATCTTGATGACCCCTGACTCAGCAGGGAGCAGACCATCAATTAATCGAACCGTTGTGGACTTGCCACTCCCGTTGTGGCCAATAATTGATAACCATTCTCCTTTTTCAACTGAAAATGTTACACCATCTAGTGTATAGTGATCTTGATGGCTATCATATTTAAATTTTAGGTTTTCAACTTCTATACTTTTCATAAGCGTTATTTAAAGGTGTCTTTGAAAAGGAAACTTGCTCCTTTAAAGTAATCATAACCTGAATAAAGAGTAAAAAATAAAGAAATATAGAGCATAATTTGTCCAAGCAAGTTAAAATGACAAAACAGTAAAATCACCGCCAGCATTTGTGTCGCAGTTTTTATCTTACCTGGCATAGCAGCCGCTAGTACCTCACCACCAGTTTCAACCAATAACAGTCGCAAACCTGTAACAGCCAATTCCCGACAAATGATCAAAGCTGCAACCCATGCTGGAGCCATACCAAGACCAACCAACATGATAAATGCGCTCATCACCAACATCTTATCCGCCAATGGATCTGCAAATTTTCCAAAATTGGTCACGACCTTCCATTTCCGTGCCAAATAACCATCTAAATAGTCTGTCAAAGAGGCCACAGCAAATAAAACAGCTGCTACGATATGCCAAAATAAACTATTAGGTAAAGAACTCACTATCAAAAAAATAGGAATCATAATAATCCTAATAAGAGTCAATAAGTTAGGAATGTTTTCTTTTTTTATCATCTTAATAACTTTCTTTTATTCAATATTTAAGGTAATGTAACTAGCATCAGTTGCTGACAAACTGGATAAATCTACAGCTTGGCCACCAATTTTTACAGAGACACCATCGGCAGATCCTAAACTAATGACAGCATTTGAAACACCGTCTTGAAGCGTTACGGTGTGAGAAGGATACCCCTCCCCTAAAATAATACCAGCTTCATCAATATCTGCATTAGTGACGCTAAACCATGCTTCTGAAGCACCGTCAAGACTGACCTCGATTGTTATAGGTTGGGACATATTTTTCGCTGTCACTGTTAGAGTCTCTCCCCCTCCTTCAACACTCAAAGTAGGAGTCGGGGACTCTGTACTCGAGCTAGTCTGCTGCGAAGAAGTCCCTGAAGTCACAACATGAGAACTGCTAAACGATGAACTAGATTCAGATGAGTCAATCGACGTCACTTGTTGCAAAATCATATAGAGAACAAATACCAAAATCAACGATGCAATAGTCCCTAAGATAATAAGAGGATAGTACGACAGATTCTGGTCCTTACTTCCTGTCCGACTGCTTCTTTCCTTAAAACGTCGCTCTGTCTGTTTTGTAGCTTCAGCCAAGGTGAGAGCTGTCTCATCGCCTAACATTAAAGATGAACGCTCTGCTTGATATTCTCGCTCAATCTGCATCAAGTAATCAAAATCTAGATTTAATATCTCAGCATAACGACTTAAAGCTTGCTCTTCCTCATCTTTTGGGAGAGCTTCAAAATTATTTAGCTCCATCGCTAATAAATAAGCTTGAGGCACTCTTGTCTTTTTATAAATATCCTCAAGTGTTAAACCTTGTTTAACTCGTGTTTCACGTAAAACATCACCTATACGCTTCACTACCTTTTTCCTCTTTATCTATACGTTTATGTAGAGAATATTATAACAAATTTTTACAAGTTTTTCTGACTTATTATTTAGGAAAAATAACAAAATCTGATGTATCTATATTATCAATAAAGGCTCGACAATAACTCATAAACGTCCGATAATCTAATTCTTCTAGAATATTTGGAACGTCAAAATAATTTTGCTGATGAGATAAATACGTCATAAATTGATTGACTGTATTTTCAGTATAATTTAAGTCTCTTAAAAATTCGCCATATATCTCTTTTCTTACAATATCAAAATGTTCTGGATTAACATCTGGATCCGATGCAAACTGACGTACTGCTTGTCGAATGCGATTAGACATCACAATAGGTTCCTGCGTATCCATCGTCACCACAACAAACTGATAATCTTTTCCAATTTCTACCTCAAAGTCAAAGGAATGATCCACTTTCCCTCCCTCATAAAGAGATTGATAGCGTGTAGAAGTCATACCAAACAACAAGGCAAACAAAATCCTTATTGACAAACGGTAAGTGATCACATAATTAGGATCAATCACTGTACGACATCTAAACCCGACAGCTAATTTTGCTTGAACAATATCCATGTCAAATGACGAAGATGAGACAACAGGATAGTACTCGATTTCTGGGCGTGATGGCGCCTTCTTCTTTCTAATTTTCAGACTCTCCTGTTTTTCGTTGACAGATTTGTAAACTTCCTTGACATCGAAATTTCCTACCACGACTAAACTTAAATTAGAGGGATGATAATACTTGGTATAAAAAGATTCCAAGACCTCCTTATTGATAGCCTTAATGCTATCCACACTTCCTGCAATATCCTCGGATAAAGCTGTGCGGGGATAAAGATTTTTTAAAATCCCTAAATAAAGACGATAATCAACATCATCTTGATACATTTCAATCTCTTGCGTGATAATACCTTGCTCTCTAACAATAGACTCCTCATCAAAATAGGGGATCTGAACAAAATCTTGGAGCAAATCTAAACAAGCTAATAAGTTTTGACTGGTCGAAAAATAATAGCTTGTCCGATCAAAAGTTGTAAAAGCATTAACATCGGCACCAAGATTTGTAAAATCCTGTAAGACATCACGCCCTCCTGGCATTTCAAATAATTTATGCTCTAGAAAGTGAGCAACACCTTCTGGAAAGGGTATTTTTGTTCCTGTCAACTTTGTGTCAAGAGAGCCACTAAAACTTGTCAACATCGCATAGGATTCATGGTAGTCTTTTCGTGGTATCAAATATAAAGATAACCCATTTTTTAATTGTTTGTAATAGACAGTTTCCTCTAACTTTGGATAAGTATAAGTTTCTAACCCCCTTGTCATTACTGTCCCTCCAAAATATAAAGAGCTTGTAATTTTAATTGCTGTGCAACTCTCATCATATCTTTCTTACCAACTGTATTTATTTTTTGAAGCCACTCTTCTAACTCTAGAGCTTGCTCACCATAAATTTCCTTATTATATCTAAGTTCCATCAAACTATCTAGATAATCTTCTGCGATACGTGCTTGGTTAACCAACATCTTTTTAGTTTGCTCAATCTCACGCTTTGAAAATTTTCCTAAACGAATAGAGCTTAATTGTTGATTAATCAATCGCAATGTCCGTTGACGGTTTTCTCTGTCTATTCCCGCATAAATTTTTAAGTATTGCGTTGACACATCATATTGACTAGCGATTGTATAAGCTAAGCCTGCTTTTTCTCTAACATTAGTAAATAACTTAGAGTGAGCATATCCTCCTAAAAGACCGTTTACTAATAATAAAGCAAAATAATCATCGGATCCATATGTTACCGGTAGATGATAGGCTAGATTGAGAATGGTTTGATGTGTGTCTCGACGCTCTATTTTTTCTCGTGTTATATTAGTAAACTGATGTTCGACTGAAAATTGAGGACTACTTTTTCTATCTTCTAGAGGAAAATGATTCACTTTTTGAATCACACGATAATCCTCCACCTCTCCCAATACAAAAATATCAATCCTGTCTTGTTGTAACATGCGCTGAAATTCTTGAAAAACAGTATAACTGTCCTCTTTTTTTATCAATTCTGGGTTTCCATATTTAGAATACTTTAAAACAGTATCACCAAAATAAAGTTCCCTTACCGCAAGATCTGAAGCATAATAAGGATCTTCTAAATCAGCCACCAAACTATTTATCAAGTTTTGTTTTTCAATATCAAATTGCTTAGGTTTGTATTGAGCAACCGATACCAGAGGATGAAATAAAGCTGCTTCAAGAAACGAGAGAAGGCTGTCTAATATACTATCTCCCGACATCAAAAAAGATTCTTTGACAAAGCTAATATTAATATCTACCATATGGCTGAGACCTCTAGTAGAGATGGAAGTCGAAAAACTAGCCCCATAAAGTCGTGCTAATTCTTGTCTAAAAGCCTGCTGTGTACTATAAATAGAATTAACAGATTCTAACATTTGAGCGACTAGAGCTCTACGTGCTAGAGTTCTTTTATCTCTTTTCCCTGTAAATCTGACTTTTATATGATTTGTCTTAAATTTATTACTCTTTATAAAGTGTAAATAAACACCTTCTGCTATTTTCATTTTTCTTCCTTTTATCCAGAGTTATTGTCTTTCATTATACCATTTTTATGCTATAATGACTTAGATTTAGAAAGAGGTATCGTTATGCAATATAAATTATTTAATGAATTTATTACTCTACAAGCACTTCTCAAAGAACTTAGCATTATTCCAAGTGGAGGGGCTATAAAGGCTTTCTTATCAGAAAATGATGTTTATTTTAATGGGGCTTTAGAAACACGCCGTGGTAAAAAATTGCGCCTAAACGATTGTATTACTATTCCTGAGTTGGACATTGAAATTCTCCTAATTGAACCTAGTCTTGAGGAAAAAGCTAAACATCAAGAAGAATTGGATGAAAAAGCACGCGTCGCTGCCTTGGTGAAAAAGCTCAATCAAGAAAATAAAAAGAAAGCAATTAAGAAAAAAACAACACCATCTCGAAAAAATCCAACCCAAACTCAACAGAAAAAACCTATACGCTTTCCTGGAATATAATTATGTGGATTTCATCAATCACTCTAAATAACTTTCGTAACTATAACCATTGCCAAACAGACTTCTCACCTGACCTAAATATTTTTCTCGGAAAAAATGCCCAAGGAAAAACCAACATACTTGAAGCTATTTACTTTTTATCCTTAACACGTAGCCATCGAACAAGGCAAGACAAAGAGCTTATTCACTTTCAGGAAAAACAACTGACAGTCTCTGGGACCGTAGCCAAGCAATCTGGAGAGATTCCTCTAGAAGTTACCCTAACGCAAAAAGGGCGAGTGACTAAAGTCAATCACTTAAAACAAAATAAACTGTCTGATTACATCGGAAATATGACGGTTGTTCTTTTTGCTCCTGAAGATCTGCAACTAATAAAAGGTTCTCCTGCCTTAAGAAGAAAATTTATGGATATTGATTTAGGACAAATCAAACCACTATATCTATCAGTTTTAGCCCAATATAACCATGTTCTCAAACAAAGAAATAGTTATTTAAAATCAGTTGACAACGTTGACAAGGACTTTCTTGCAGTACTTGATCAACAATTATCCTACTATGGAAGCCGTGTCATGAAACACCGACTAGAGTTTATCACGACTATTCAGCATTATGCTCGAGAACATCAATACTCCTTATCAAGCCAAACTGAGAATCTAAAAATAAATTACCTCCCCTCTTTTACATTCTCAGACACTGATCAGCTAGAAAATTTATTCTTACAAGCTTTGCAGAAACAACATCAACGAGATATTTTCAAAAAAAATACCTCAATCGGACCTCATCGAGATGATATCGATTTTTTTATTAATGACATCAATGCCAGTTTCTGTAGTCAAGGTCAACATCGTAGCCTTATTTTATCACTCAAAATGGCTGAAATTGATATTATAAAAGAAGGAACAGGAGAGTCTCCCATTCTTTTACTTGACGATGTCATGAGTGAACTTGACAATACTCGTCAATTAAAACTTCTTGAAAACATCCAAAAAAACGTTCAAACCTTTGTCACCACAACAAGTTTAGAACATTTACATCATTTACCAAGTAACTTAAAAATCTTTACAGTAACAAAAGGGGAATTGACAGAAAAAAAAGCTTGAAATCTCAAGCTTTTTTTATTGTGCTTTGACAACACCCAGTAAGACAGCTCCAACAACAAAACAAAGGATACCTATAATCGTCCATTTGACTTCTTTTTTTGTTTTTGTCTCACCTAAAAATAAAATACCACCTATGATTGAAATAATCATTCCTAATTGTGAAAAACTAAAAGCAATTGCTAATCCTGCTGTTTTTGCTGCAAGTAACATAAAAATATTCCCAATTCCCCACAGAATTCCGACAAAAGAATTTTTTAAAACAACTGGTGCAAAACTAATTTGAAAACGCATCAACAACATTGCGCCAAGGACCATCCCAATTGACATTGGAAAAACAACTGATAAGGCATCAAATTTCATAATATTGTTAAATAAAATAGCATAAGAAAGGTAGCCAATCGTTGAATAAGTCAGAGCCCTAATGCCTTTTGAAAACTCTGTCAACTGACCTTCTGTTTGACTAATTTCCTCATCGCGTTTACTTGAAAAGTAAATACCTGATAGTAAAAAAGCTAGCGCAATAAAACCTAAAATAAATTGTATCGGACGGGTCCACTCCCCAAAAATAAAAACGCCAATGAGGCTTCCAAATAATAACTGAGCTCCACTTGATAATGGGTTAGCAACAGACACGCCCATGTATTTCATTGCATGAAATTGTCCATTTTGTCCCAAAGACCATAGCATTCCTCCCAATATCCCAAATAAAAGTAGTGTCCAGTCCATTGTCGGACGAACAACAACAAACACGATACTAGCAAAAAATAAAGCTCCAAGTGTCATCCCAAATGTTTGCTGGTTAGCTGTTCCCCCAATTTTATTACTTGCAAAACCAATACTTCCCCAAGCTAACATCGGTATTAGGGCGTATAAAATCCCCTCCATCTATTTTTCTCCCTTCATTATTAGTAGCTGTAATAGTTTATCTTATTTTAATTTTTTTGGCAAGTCTCATCAAATGACTACTCAAAAATAAAGAGATGAATTGTTCAACTTGCCCATTTAAACAAATCATCTCTTTTTTATCTCTTAACCCAATAAATCTTCTAAAATGACTCCAAATTTTTCAGCATTTGAAAGATCACCTTGAGCCAAAAATCCATTTAAAGCTTTGACCACCCACTTGGCTATTCCCAGTTGATCTGATAACTCCGAATAATTGAGGCTTTCAAGAATTTCAAGCAGTAAAACTTCATCAAGAAGCTCAAAAAAAGTTGACAATAAAGCGCCATCCACCTTATGTTGAGAAAAATAAGTGACTAGAAAAGCTTGGTCATCATCAGCCAATAAAAGGTGTAAGCTGAGTTTAGAGAGGAATAATTTTGCTAGTATTTTTAAAATCCTCTCATCAGCGTCACTTTCAGAAAAACATTCATGTAAAGTAAGAAGCTGCATCAAATCTTTCTTCTCATATGCTGTTTGCAGGTCCAACAAATCCTGATTAACTGACTCCTCATCTTTTCTATCTTCCTCTGAGCTCTTACTAGCATCAAACAATAAAATAGTACCTTTCCCCACTGAACGTTGCTCAAAATCAGCCAAACTCAAATCCATAGCCGCTAAAGCAGCAATAAACTTGTCAATAGCTAATTGAGTTTCCCCATTTTCAAAACGCGAAAGTGTAGATTTTGATAAATCAGCACCCTTGGCAACCTGTGTTAACGAATAACCTTTTAGTTCTCTAAGAACTTTAAATTCTTGTCCATAATTTGTCATACTTCTATTTTATCAATAGAGTTCCGAAAACGCAACTTTGTTTACAAAAAAAAAAAAACTGTTACAGATCTTTCTCTGTAACAGTTTCTCTCTTAGTGTAAGGAATAGTTTGGAGCTTCGTTGGTAATTTGTACATCATGTGGATGACTTTCAATCAGACCTGCCCCACTCATCTCAACAAACTGAGCATGTTCATGAAGAGCAGAAAGATTAGCAGCACCTGTGTAACCCATACCTGAGCGAATACCTCCAATCAACTGGAAGACAATATCAGATACCGCACCTTTATAAGCAACACGCCCTTCAATACCTTCTGGAACAAGTTTATTGGCTTCATTCACTGCACCTTGGAAATAACGATCGCTTGACCCTTTTTTCATAGCTGCAATAGAGCCCATTCCACGATAAGACTTGTATTTACGACCTTGGAAAATCTCTGTTTCACCTGGTGCTTCATCTGTACCAGCAAACATTGAACCTAACATAACAGCATTTCCACCAGCTGCTAAAGCTTTAACAATATCTCCTGAATATTTAATCCCACCATCAGCAATGATCGTTTTTCCATACTCACGCGCAACAGCTGCCGCATCATAGATAGCCGTCACTTGAGGAACACCGACACCAGCCACGACACGTGTTGTACAAATTGAGCCAGGACCAATCCCTACTTTAACCACGTCAACACCCGCTTCATAGAGGGCACGAGCACCCTCAGCAGTTGCGATATTCCCAGCAATCAGAGTTTTATCTGGGAAAGTAGCACGAATCTCAGCGATTTTACGGAGAACACCCGCAGAGTGACCGTGTGCTGTATCAATGACAATAGCATCAGCACCTGCATTAAAGAGGGCCTCTGCACGATCAAATGTGTCAGATGTCACTCCCACGGCAGCCGCCACCAAGAGACGACCAAATTCATCTTTAGCCGCATTTGGAAATTCGATAACTTTTTCAATATCTTTGATTGTAATCAAACCTGAAAGACGACCATTATCATCCACTAAAGGTAGTTTTTCAATACGGTGTTGGTGCAAGATTCGCTCTGCTGTCGCAAGATCTGTCCCAACAGGTGCTGTCACTAGATTTTCACTGGTCATATGCTCTGAAATCAAACTATTGTAGTCTGAGATAAAGCGCATGTCACGGTTTGTGATGATACCTACCAATTTACGATTATCCATTGTCTCAACAATGGGAACACCACTAATACGGTAACGCTCCATCAATTCTTCAGCTTCAGATACTTTACTATTTGGCGTTAAGAAGAATGGATCAATAATGACACCATTTTCTGAACGCTTAACTTTACGAACTTCTTCAGCCTGGTCTGCAATGGACATATTTTTATGGATAACTCCAAGCCCACCTGCACGCGCAATGGCAATTGCCATCTTACTGTCTGTAACAGTATCCATAGCTGCTGTAATAATCGGAATATTCAGTGTCAAATTTGGAGCTAGTTTGGTTGACATGTCAACTTCATTTGGAAGAACATGACTTTCAGCCGGAATAAGTAATACATCATCAAAGGTGTAACCTTTTTTCAAAAATTTAGTGTCCCAATTTGACATTAAAAAATCCTCTTTTCTTTAGTTTAGCGTTTAACGCCTATTTTTTATTGTTACTATGATAACACTCTAACACGATTTGTCAATCATTATTACTATATCAGCTCAGAAATCATTTTAAAAATAGTTAATCCCCATAGCTGCTTTGACGTCTGACAAGGTTTGAGAGGCTGTTTCTCTAGCTTTTTGACTCCCCTTTTCAAGCATACGGTAAACCTCTCCCATATCTTTAGCAAATTCTAAACGGCGTTCACGAATAGGGGCTAACTCACGTTCCATAATCTCTAAAAGATAACGCTTGGTTTTCACATCACCTAAACCACCTCTTTGATAGTGCTCCTTCATAGCAGCGATCTCATCTTGGTCTTCTGCTCTGCCAAAAACATCTAAGTAATGAAAGACCATATTCCCCTCAATCTTACCTGGATCTTCTACTCTGATATGGTCTGGGTCAGTGTACATACTCATCACTTTTTTTCTTACTGTATCTGCATCGTCAGCAAGATAAATACCATTATTCAAAGATTTAGACATCTTAGCATTTCCATCCAAACCAGGTAGGCGACCTGCAGCTTCATTTTCAGGAAAAATTCCTTCTGGCTCCACTAAAACATCTGTTTGATAAGTATGATTAAAGCTACGCACAATCTCACGCGTTTGCTCAATCATAGGTTTTTGGTCTGTCCCTACAGGCACAAAATTTGCCTTAAAAGCTGTAATATCTGCTGCTTGAGAAATTGGATAAACTAAAAATCCTGTGGGAATTGATTCACCAAAACCTTTTTGAGCAATTTCTGTCTTAACCGTTGGGTTGCGCTCTAGACGCGCTAAAGATACCAAATTCATATAATACATCGTTAGCTCTGCCAACTCTGGAATCTGGCTTTGAATAAAAATAGTCACTTTATCTGGATCAAGACCTGCCGCAAGATAATCAAGTGCAACATTACCAATTGACTCAATGACCTTGTCTGGTGTTTTAGCATAGTCTGTGAGGGCTTGTTGGTCAGCGAGAAAAACAAACATGTCATATTTGTCTTGATTTTGTAGCAAAACACGATTTTTCAAAGAGCCAACATAGTGGCCAATGTGTAACTTTCCTGTTGGTCGATCACCTGTTAAGATAATGGGTTTCGTCATTTTTTCTCCTTTTCATTTATAACACAAAAAATCCCCACACAAAAAATTGTGTGAGGGCGTTATTTCTTGATAACACGGTACCACCTCAGTTAGTAGCTCAACTACTATCTCTATTCCTCAAAAAAGGATTGCACGATAAGGGGTGCCTACCTGAAGATTATGGTTTCTCTTCATCTTTTTTACCAGTCCATTTCAGAACAACCAAACTACTGGCTCACAACAACCGCCAGCTCTCTGAAAGCTGATTAAACCTACTTTTCTGATTAAAATTCATTCTACGCTATTTACAGATTTTTGTCAAATATCTCTCAATTCTATTTCTAACTTGACCGCACTAGTTTCATACTTCATAATAGTTTTGTTAAAAATGTTTGATAGGAGAAACAATATGCCTAAACTAAAAGATCTAAGTCTTGTCACGATAGGTTGTCTAATAGCCGCTACTGGACTAAATACTATGCTAATGGATAACAATATTGTATCAGGTGGAATCGGCGGGCTCGCTATTAGTATGAATAAATTATTTGGGTGGAATCCTGGTAATTTTGCACTCCTAGCTAATATCCCTTTACTGATCCTTTGTTATATTTTTTTAGGGCGCACTACTTTATTAAAAACACTTTATGGTGCTTGGATTTACCCTATTTTCATTAAATTAACAGAAAAGTTACCAACTCTTACGCATCAGCCCCTTCTTGCTGCCTTATTTGGTGGAGTTATATTAGGCGTGGGATTGGGACTGGTTTTTTTAGGAAATTCCTCTACAGGAGGTACAGCTATCCCCACTCAAATCATCCATAAATATAGTCCCTTATCATTAGGAGTGGTGATGACGATTGTTGATGGTTTGGTGGTTGCAACTGGTCTAGTTGCCTTTGATATAGATACTGTTCTGTATTCTATTCTCTCTCTTTTAACGATTAGTTATGTGGTTGATATTGTTACTTCTGGATTCCAATCTTCTAAAAATGTCATGATTGTCTCTCAACAACACCAGAAAATCAAAAACCATATTACGACTGATCTTGATCGAGGCGTAACGGAAATTCCTATTTTAGGAGGTTATACAGGACAAGAGAGACTCATGCTCATGACAACTATCTCTAGTCTTGAATTTCCAAAACTACAAAAAGAAATTCTTAAACTTGATGAGACCGCCTTTATTATCGTTGTCCCTGCAACACAGGTCATGGGACGCGGATTTAGCCTCACTAAACAACACCAACTCAAGGAAGATGACCTTATCCCTCCTATGTAAAACCCCAATAGCTTGAAAAAGGGGCTTTTTTCCTGTAAAATGAGAGTGACTATATATAAACGAGGTATTCACATTGCTTACAGTATCAGACGTATCGCTACGTTTTAGCGACCGTAAACTTTTTGATGATGTCAACATCAAATTTACAGCAGGAAACACCTATGGCCTTATTGGTGCTAACGGTGCAGGGAAGTCAACTTTTCTTAAAATTTTAGCAGGTGATATTGAACCCACAACTGGTCATGTCTCACTTGGACCTAACGAGCGCTTATCTGTCTTACGTCAAAATCACTTTGACTATGAGGATGAACGTGCTATTGATGTCGTTATTATGGGAAATGATGAGCTTTACAGAGTCATGAAGGAAAAAGACGACATTTACATGAAACCTGATTTCTCTGAAGAAGATGGTGTTCGTGCAGCTGAATTAGAAGGAATTTTTGCTGAACTCGGTGGCTGGGAGGCAGAAAGCGAGGCTGCGCAGCTTTTACAAAATCTAAACATCTCCGAAGATCTCCACTACCAAAATATGAGTGAGTTAACAAACGGAGATAAGGTTAAAGTCCTTTTAGCTAAAGCACTTTTTGGTAAACCTGATGTTCTCTTACTTGACGAGCCTACTAACGGTCTTGATATTCAGTCTATCAATTGGTTAGAAGATTTCTTAATCGACTTTGAAAATACCGTTATCGTTGTTTCACACGACCGTCATTTCCTCAACAAAGTTTGTACCCATATGGCTGACCTTGATTTTGGAAAAATTAAAATCTTTGTCGGAAACTATGATTTCTGGAAACAATCTAGTGAGCTTGCAGCAAAACTTCAAGCAGACCGAAATGCAAAAGCAGAAGAAAAGATCAAAGAGTTACAAGAATTTGTTGCACGTTTCTCTGCTAATGCTTCTAAATCTAAACAAGCAACTTCTCGTAAAAAAATGCTGGATAAAATTGAATTAGAAGAAATTATTCCTTCTAGCCGTAAGTATCCTTTTATTAACTTTAAAGCAGAACGCGAGATGGGAAATGACCTCCTCACTGTTGAAAATCTGAAAGTCACTATCGATGGAGAAGTCATCTTAGATAATATTAGCTTCATCCTACGTCCAGGAGACAAGACTGCCCTTATTGGACAAAACGATATCCAAACCACAGCTCTTATTCGTGCGCTTATGGGGGATATCGAATATGAAGGAACCATCAAATGGGGCGTCACCACTAGCCAGTCATACCTACCTAAAGATAATAGTCGAGACTTTGCAAGCGGGGAGTCTATCCTGGACTGGTTGCGTCAATTTGCAAGTAAAGAAGAAGACGACAACACTTTCCTTCGTGGCTTCTTAGGTCGTATGCTCTTTTCTGGTGATGAGGTTAACAAGTCTGTCAACGTCTTGTCAGGAGGAGAAAAAGTGCGCGTAATGTTATCAAAACTCATGCTTCTAAAATCAAATGTACTTGTGCTTGATGATCCGACCAACCACTTAGATTTGGAATCTATTTCAAGTCTTAACGACGGTCTAAAAGCCTTCAAAGAGTCGATTATCTTTGCCAGTCATGACCATGAATTCATTCAAACCCTAGCTAATCATATCATTGTTATTTCAAAAAATGGCGTGATTGACCGTATTGATGAAACCTATGATGAATTCTTAGAAAATGCTGAAGTTCAGGCGAAAGTTCAGGAACTTTGGAAATAAAAAGCGTCCAACGCTTTTTATTTTTACACTGATAGCCATAAGGAGACCACATGACTTTTTTTACAAAGTACCGTAATATCATTTTCTATTTAATGAGTTTTCTTTTTCCAATCCTCATTATGTTTGGAGTCCTCTTATCTTTTGATATCACCTGGGGAAGTGAGACAACTATATTAGCTAGTGATGGTTTTCATCAATATGTCATCTTTGACACTACTCTTAGAGATATTTTACATGGAAAAGATAGTCTATTTTACAGTTTTACAAGTGGACTAGGATTAAATTTTTATGCTCTCATGAGTTATTATTTGGGGAGTTTCTTTTCTCCCTTGACCTATTTTTTTGATAAATCCTCAATGCCTGATGCCGTTTATCTCTTTACTCTTCTAAAATTTGGGCTCATTGGACTCTCTAGTTACTTTAGTTTACACAAAGTTTACAATAAGCTAGAACGATCGTTTACTCTAGTCCTCTCTACGTCCCTTGCTTTAATGAGCTTTTTAACCAGTCAGCTTGAACTGAACAAGTGGTTAGATGTCTTCATTCTAATTCCACTTATTCTATTAGGATTGCATCGTCTGATTAACAAGGAAGGAACCTTACTTTACTACGCTACTTTAACCATACTGTTTATCCAAAATTACTATTTTGGATTTATGACAGCTCTATTTTTACTCCTATGGTTCTTTGCGCAGTCCTCTTGGGATTTCAAACATCGTATCAAGAGATTCTTAGATTTCTCTATTGTTTCCATCTTGTCAACCTTGTCAAGTATGGTTATGCTACTTCCTACTTATCTTGATTTAAAAACCCACGGGGAAACCTTTGATACCTTTACAAACTGGCTTTCTGAAGATGCTTGGTGGCTAGATATTTTTGCAAAAAATATGGTTGGTGCTTATGACACTACTCAATTCCATGCCCTACCCATGATAGCGGTCGGTCTTCTTCCACTGACTCTCAGCCTGATTTTCTTTTTCCTTCCATCTATTAAGTGGTCTGTCAAATTATCCTATGGCATATTACTGATTATTCTTATTGCCAGCTTTTACTTAGAGCCTCTTGATCTCTTTTGGCAAGGAATGCACGCACCAAATATGTTCCTTCACCGCTATGCTTGGGTTTTCTCTTTTATTTTGATTTACATGTCCGCAGAAACCTTGTCAAGAACAAGTCAATGGACACTGAAACTGATAACCCCTAGTTTTTTATTTTTAGCGATAGGATTTGGACTTACCTTCTTTTACTCAGACCATTATCCATTTCTAACGTCTGCCAACTTTATGCTAACAGGTAGCCTCCTATTGGCCTACTTTATCATTTTATTTAGTCTAATTAAAAATTACATTGACAGTCAGTGGTTTAAATTATTTCTCTCTTTCTTCATGATTTTAGAAGTCAGTTTAAATAGTTTCTATTACGTCAAAGGTTTATCAACTGAATGGAACTTTCCCTCTAGAGAAGGCTATACTAAAAACCTCACTGCCATTGACAGTCTTGTCAACTTTGCAAACGAAAACACATCAACCTTTTTCAGAATGGAACGACTTTTACCACAAACAGGAAATGATAGTATGAAATTTGCTTATAATGGCATTTCTCAATTTTCATCTATTCGTAATCGCGCCTCAAGTAGCCAACTAGATCGCTTAGGTTTTCGATCAGATGGAACTAATTTAAATTTACGCTATCAAAATAACACGCTTATTGCTGACAGTCTCTTTGGTATTAAGTATAATCTATCTCAAGCAAATCCAGATAAATATGGCTTTGAGCAAGTCAAAACAGTCGATGAGATGAGCCTTTATGAAAATCGTTTTTCAACACAGCTTGCCATCTTGACAAACAGCGTATATAAAGATAGCGATTTCACTATTAATACCTTAGATAATCAAACCAATCTCCTTAATAATCTAACGGGACTAAACTACAATTATTTTACACGTCTATCCTATTCACCAATCAGTCAAAATACACAACTTGGACAAAAAGTAACTGTTAAGGAGGTTAATGGAAAAACCCAAATAACCTATCTCCTTACTACACCTCAAAATAGCCAAATATATGTTAGCATGCCTAATATCACTTTTGAAAATGATGATCAAAATAATGTCCAAATCACTGTTAATCATAAAACGACTAATATGGTCACTGACAATGCCTACTCATTTTTTAATATTGGCTATAACAAAGAAGCACAAACATTAGCTGTCACCTTCCAATTTTCAGGGAATAAGGAGATAAGTTTTAATCCTCCAAATTTCTATGCTTTAAATTTAGACTATTATACCGAAGCTATCGAAAAACTGTCTACAGCACCTGTTTCAGTACAAGAAAAAGGCAATAAAGTTGTCATCAAGTATGATAGTAATAAAGACACCTCGTTATTTTTAACTCTTCCTTATGACAAAGGTTGGAAGGCCTATCAAAATAATAAAGAGATACCGATTAGAAAAGCTCAAAAAGGATTTATGGCAGTTGATATCACTAAAGGTAAAGGGGAGGTAACATTAATTTTTATTCCAGATGGTTTTAATATCGGACTACTGTGCTCACTAGCTGGACTTAGCCTTTACTTAAGCTACGCTTACTTTTATAGACCAATAAAAAAAGATTAAAATATAATAAAACTCTCTTCTTGCTAACTGATAGCTACTAAAAAATCGGATATTACTTGAAATAATGTCCGATTTTTTTCTTTTATTAACTTTTAGATGGCAGGAGAAACTAATTCCCTTAATCAAAAAAACCTTATTACTAAGGTTAAGGTTTCTTTGATGTCTTATCACTCCGGCAGCAGGACTCGAACCTGCGACATCATGATTAACAGTCATGCGCTACTACCAACTGAGCTATGCCGGAAATTATAGTCCGTACGGGATTCGAACCCGTGTTACCGCCGTGAAAAGGCGGTGTCTTAACCCCTTGACCAACGGACCAATTTTAGGGATAACAAATAACTTATAAGCTATTATACCATAACATTTGTTTTTGTCTAGCTCTCTTATACTTTTTCTCGTAATATTTTCTTATTGACAAAAACTCCTTATTTTTGATAGAATGGAGGAGTTGATAAAGTGGTTCCATAGCTCAGCTGGATAGAGCATTCGCCTTCTAAGCGAACGGTCGCAGGTTCGAATCCTGCTGGAATCAAAAAAACCTCATCAATTTTGATGAGGTTTTTCTGTTGCCAGTAACCAGTTGATTAACACTAATGGTAAAATAACCAAATACAGAGCATACTCTTGCCAATAATCACTAGTCACCTTGGCTAAAAAAACACCAATCATAAAACTAATCAAAATCCAAACGGTATATAATGATTTCTTTAACAATTGATGGTCTTTTTCTGCAAGGGCTTTTGTTAACATCCAGGCAACATTTTTCATATTCCCTGTCATCATAACATTAGCATAAGCCACTCCCCTAATTTTTTTAAAAGTATCAAGCTGAATGGAGGCAAAAAACGCCAAACCTGCCAGAGTAACATTTGAAGACACAATAGGACTGCTAAATGCAATCAATAACATCAAAATTAATAGAAAAAAACTTCCTAAGAAATGCCAATGATAGCCTTTTTTTTGTGCCCAACGTCTTCCAAAATACACAAAAGACTGTCCTAAAATAAAAAATAAAATAGGTAAGATATAACTAAAACTTTCAGCGTACTTTCCTTCAGCTAAACGAATCATCATATAAATCAAATTACCAGTTTGCACTCCCGCAAATCTTCCTTCTTGTGTTGCAAAAGTGAAACTATTAACAAAACCGCTGATAAATGTGACTAGGGTAGCCACCCTTATCCCTTCAAACATTCGATGAGTATTAGTCGAATTCATACTATTTCCTTTTGTCTAATATTTGCAACTATTTATGATAAGGACTACCTTGTTGAATCATAAAGGAACGATAAATTTGTTCAATTAACACTAGCTTCATCAACTGATGAGGGAGGGTCATCCGCCCAAAGCTCACTTGCAAATGGGCACAATCTTTCACTCTTTGATCCAATCCTAAACTCCCCCCTATAATAAAAGTTAACGTAGAATACCCTTGAACTGTCGCAGCTAACAACTTTTGACTCAACTCTTTTGAATCGAGCTCTTTTCCTTCAATAGCTAAAACAATAATATAATCTCGTTCTCCAATTTTATCTAAGATACGAGCACCCTCTTTACTTAATATCTGTTGCTTTTCTGCATCGGAAGCTGTATCTGATATTTTTTCATCTGGTAGCTCAATCTGCTCTAGTTTAGTGAAGCGACTCAAACGTTTGGCATACTCCGCTATTCCTAATTTTAAATATTTTTCTTTTAAACGTCCTACTGTGATAAGTTTTACTTTCATACGTTTTATTGTAACATATCCACATTAACTTTAACAGGTTATCCACAAAAAAATCTGAATTGTCCCTCTAAAACCTTGATATTTCCGTATTTTTTTGAGATAATCTTTCTTATCCACAACTTGTGGATAACTTTTTGTAAACAGTTTAAGCTTCCCTTAAGTTTTAGGGCGTATGCTTACTAAAAAATAGTGGAGGATATCTCATGAAATTGAACCCCTTAAAAAAAGGACAAGGAAAATTTTTACTCAGTTTAGTTGCTGCTGGTGGATGTGGCGCGTTCTTAGCGGTAGCTATTTTAAATGGTACACAATCTAGTAGTCTTGCTAATCAAGTCACAACTAGTAAGGTGACCTATAATACTGAAACCTCTACAACTGAAGCCGTAAAAAAAGTACAGAATGCTGTCGTCTCAGTGATTAGCTATCAAACAAATACCAACACGAGTGAACTTGACTCTCTATATAGTCAAATTTTTGGACAGGAAAATTCCAAATCTAATAGTGATCAACAAGAAGCTGATATTTCAAGCGAGGGGTCCGGAGTCATTTATAAAAAATCAGGCAATGAAGCCTATATTGTAACCAATAACCATGTTATTAGCGGAGCTGAAAAAATCGAAATCATGCTGTCTGACGGTAGCAAAGTAGTGGGCCAACTAGTAGGAGCTGACACCTACTCAGATCTAGCAGTTGTTAAAATTAGCTCAGATAAGGTCACAAGTACTGCAGAGTTTGCTGACTCTGATAAACTGAATGTTGGAGAACCAGCTATTGCTATTGGAAGTCCTCTAGGAAGTGAGTATGCCAATTCTGTTACCGAAGGGATTGTTTCTAGTCTAAGCCGTACTGTTACTTCTCAAAACGAAGACGGAGAAACGATTTCAACCAATGCCATTCAAACAGATGCTGCCATCAACCCTGGTAATTCAGGTGGCCCTCTCATCAATATTAAAGGACAGGTCATTGGGATAAACTCTAGTAAAATCTCTGCGAGCGGTTCCCTAACAGATAGTGTTTCTGTAGAAGGGATGGGCTTTGCTATTCCCTCTAACGATGTCGTCTCTATTATTAATCAACTGGAGCAAAATGGTAGTGTAGAGCGTCCAGCTTTAGGAATTACCATGTTAGATCTCAGTCAACTATCAACAACTTATCTTGAAAAATTATCTCTTCCAGGAGAGATTACTACTGGTGTTGTAGTGGTTAATACTCAAGACAATATGCCTGCTAGTGGGAAATTAGAAGCAAATGATGTTATTGTTTCTATTGACGGGGAAGAAGTAACTAGTATAAGTGATCTTCAAAGTATTCTATATAAGCATAACATTGGTGATGAACTAGAGATTACTTACTATAGAGGACAAGAGAAAAAGACAGCCAAAATTCAACTGGAAAAATCAACAAAAGATTTACAAACAACAAACAGCAGTAACTAAACATTAGACCGGTACATTTTAACAATAGTCTATCGCCTAACAAGCACAGACTATATTGACCTGGAGTGGTTTACCTCATTTGATCAATAGGATAAACCACTCTATTTTTGCAGATATAAATGACTATAAGGAGAACTTAAATATGGAGGAATTTCAGTCTATTCTGATAACAGATATTCTCCCGAATCCCTATCAACCAAGAAGAGAATTTGATGCTATTGAACTTGAAGAACTTACTGACTCAATCAAAGAAAATGGCATTATCCAGCCAATAATTGTTAGAAAATCTGAAATTTATGGATTTGAATTAATTGCTGGAGAACGTCGATTACGAGCTTCTGCATTAGCTGGCTTAACTTATATTCCAGCTATCATCAAAAATATTACATCTCAGGAAAGTCAACAACAAGCTATCGTCGAAAATCTGCAACGATCTAATTTAAATCCCATCGAAGAGGCGAAAGCCTATTTGCAACTAAAAAATTCTGGTCTAACCCATGATGACATTGCTAAACAAATGGGGAAATCACGTCCTTATATTTCAAATAGCTTACGTTTAATGAAGCTCCCCCCAGCTATCCAAAAAGCTTTGGAAAATAAAAGCATTAGCCCTGGGCATGCACGTCTTCTCATTAAACTTGACCCTAAACAGCAGGCTGAGCTATTTGAACAAATTCAAAAACAAGGGTGGAGTGTTAGAGACTTAGAAAAACAGCTAAAAAAACAAAAAAATACAACTCCCAAAAATAAAAATACTGACCCGCATCTCAATCACTGGGAAGAAGAATTAAAAAAAGAACTTGGATTAACCGTACAGATTAAAGCCAAAAGTAATCAGAAGGGAAAAATTATATTATCCTACCATAACTTCGAAGAATTCAACAGAATTATTAACAAGTTAAAATAACTTGTGCGTAAGAAAAAATCACTGACAAACTTATACACAGGTATTCATTCAAAAGTTTACTGTAATAACAATGTTTTTACGTTATCCACATTTTGTGGATAACTTTTTTTAACACTGTGGATTTTATTGAAATACTTGTGGAAAACTATCTGGCTTTATGATACAATAAGTTATCAACAATTCTTCACAGGAGTTTACTATGACAGAAAATGAACGCATTTTTTGGAATAGGGTTCTTGAATTAGCCGAAAGCAGATTAACACGTGGTGCTTTTGAGTACTATTTAACAGATATTAATCTTCATAGTATTGAAGATCAAATAGCCATTATTGTCATTCCAGATAGTGATAGGAGGCTCTTCCTTGAAAAAAATCTAAGTGACATTATATTAACGGCTGGTTTTGAAGTTTTCGATTTAAAAATCACTGACCACTATGTCCTAAAAAATGAACTTCCAGAAACAAAAAAAGATGAGGCGCTTCCTTCTGCAAATCTTGCTAAACCAGCCGTAGCTGATGTCGAATCTAATCTCAAAAGCCAATACACTTTTGATAATTTTATTCGAGGAAAAGGAAATGAATGGGCTTTAAGTGCCTCCATCGCAGTCGCACAAGACCCAGGTGGAACCTACAATCCACTATTTATCTATGGTGGACCTGGTTTAGGAAAAACCCATCTACTCAATGCTATTGGGAACACGATCTTAGAAAATAATCCCAACACGCGCTTAAAATACATCACTGCTGAAGACTTTTTGAATGAATTCACGAGACATATGCGACAAAATGAGGGGAAAGGCTTCCAAGAAAAATTTCGAACATTAGACCTTTTACTCATCGATGATATCCAATTCCTGGCAAGGCGCAATCTCTCAGGAACCCAAGAGGAGTTCTTCCATACTTTTGATGCTCTACATAAAGCCAACAAGCAGATTGTTCTAACCAGTGATCGTACACCTGATGAACTAAAAGACTTACAAGATCGTATCATCACGCGCTTTAGTTGGGGGTTAACTATTGATATTACCCCTCCAGATTTTGAAACAAGGGTTGCCATTTTAATTGATAAAGTTAAAGAATACCCTTACGAATTCCCAATTGAGACGATTAAATATTTAGCGACACAATTTCACTCCAATGTCCGAGAATTGGAAGGCGCACTCAAAGATATTAATTTAGTTGCAAATGTGAAACAGTTGGATCTTATCTCCATTGATACCGTTTCAGAAGCGATTCGAGCTCGAAAAAATGATCGAGCTAAAACCAGCTCTATATCTATAGAAGCGATTCAAGAAGAAGTCGGAAAATTTTATAGCGTTACCGTCCGTGAAATCAAAGCAACTAAGCGAAATCAAGATATTGTTCTAGCTAGACAAGTAGCCATGTTCCTATCTCGCGAACTAACAGATAGTAGCCTTCCTAAAATCGGTAAAGCATTCGGAGGAAGAGACCACTCTACAGTTCTTCATGCTTATAATAAAATCAAAAACATGATTGAAAAAGATGATGGTCTGCGTTTAGAAATTGAAAATTTGAAAAATAAAATTCTCTGATGTGGACAGTTATTCACACTTATCCACAACCTGTGCACAACTTCTAAGCTAGAAGTGGCCTTTCCTTTTCTTATTTTTCCACAGTTTCCACAAGACCTACTATTACTACTATTACTATACTAATTTATAAAGGATTTCCACATGATTCAATTTTCTATCAATAAAAATCTATTTCTTCAAGCCTTAAATGCGACCAAACGTGCCATTAGTAGCAAAAATGCAATTCCTATCTTATCTACAATCAAAATTGAAGTAAACCCTAATGGGATTACCTTAACAGGCTCAAATGGACAAATTTCTATTGAAAACTTTATTTCAACCTCTAATCAAAATGCAGGCCTATTAATCACCTCTGTCGGAAGTATCTTATTAGAGGCAAGTTTTTTCATTAACATTGTTTCAAGTTTGCCAGATGTTAATATTGATTTTAAAGAAATAGAACAACAACAAATTGTTTTAACAAGTGGTAAATCAGAAATTACCCTAAAAGGAAAAGATGTTGAACATTATCCCCGTATTCAAGAAGTTGCTGCTTCCAAACCTTTGGTATTAGAAACAAAATTATTAAAAAGTTTAATTTCAGAAACGGCTTTTGCTGCTAGTACCCAAGAAAGTCGTCCTATTTTGACAGGGGTTCATCTTGTCTTAAGCCAAAATAAAGAATTTAAAGCAGTTGCAACAGACTCGCATCGTATGAGCCAGCGCAAATTGACTTTAGATAAAATGACAGATGATTTTGATGTTGTCATTCCAAGTAAATCTCTTCGTGAATTTTCTGCTGTTTTTACGGATGATATTGAAAGTGTCGAGGTATTTTTATCAAATAATCAAATGTTGTTTAGAAGTGAAAATATTAGTTTTTACACTCGTCTTCTTGAAGGGAATTATCCAGATACTGATCGTCTTTTGATGAATCAATTTGAAACAGAGATTATTTTTAAAACTCAAGCTCTTCGTCAAGCGATGGAACGTGCTTACTTAATTTCAAATGCGACTCAAAATGGTACCGTCAAGTTAGAGATTAACTCAGGGCTTGTTAGCGCCCATGTTAACTCACCAGAAGTTGGAAAGGTAAACGAAGAAATTGATACCGAGCATCTTGTTGGAGAAGATCTCTTTATTAGCTTTAATCCAACTTACTTGATTGAAGCTCTCAAGGCTTTAAAGAGTGATACGGTCCGTGTCCAATTTGTTTCACCAGTTCGTCCTTTTACCTTAACGCCAGGAGATGATAGCGAAAACTTTATTCAATTGATTACACCAGTCCGTACGAATTAAGATAAGTTTAAGTCTCATACTTTATACTATGAGCATCCTAAAACTTTTCTTTTTCATAAATCTCCTAAATGCCCAGCTTTCTGACTGGGTATTTTTTTGATATAATGACAAAAAAGAGATAAGGAGTGGAGTATGTACCAAGTGGGATCCTTTGTTGAGATGAAAAAGCCCCATGCCTGTGTGATCAAATCAACTGGTAAGAAGGCTAATAAATGGGAGGTTATCCGTCTAGGAGCGGATATCAAAATTCGCTGTACCAATTGTGACCATGTGGTGATGATGAGTCGATATGATTTTGAGAGGAAGATGAAGAAGGTTCTGCCAAGCGAAGTCTAGTTGTAAGCGGTTAGCTCGACAAATTCGAGCTTTATGCATAGCTAGTAACCTGTCCCAAGTTGAGTTGGTAGAAGCAATTTTATATTTTCTATAATCTTGTCTCCAAGTGGAAAATGATGCTTTTGAATACTTGAACGAAGCATACAAGCAACCAGTTGAAAATAGAGAAATTTTTCTGTCTATCCTCTATATGATCATTTAGCTTCTCAGAGTTTGGATTTTGCAATGGGGATAAAATAATTTTCAGAGTCCTGTCATTTGGCAGGATTTTTATCTACTTTTCTGCTATAATAGTCATGATTGAATTTTTAATTGGAGAGTAAGAAAATATGGCTTTAACAGCAGGAATCGTAGGTTTACCAAACGTTGGTAAGTCAACCCTATTTAATGCAATTACAAAGGCAGGTGCAGAAGCTGCCAACTATCCATTTGCTACTATTGATCCAAACGTTGGCATGGTAGAAGTACCTGATGAGCGTTTGCAGAAATTGACCGAACTCATCACTCCTAAAAAGACAGTGCCAACGACTTTTGAATTTACTGATATTGCTGGTATCGTAAAAGGTGCTTCAAAAGGTGAAGGACTTGGAAATAAATTCTTGGCCAATATTCGCGAGGTTGATGCGATTGTTCATGTAGTTCGTGCTTTTGACGATGAGAATGTCATGCGGGAGCAAGGTCGTGAGGATGCTTTTGTAGATCCTTTGGCAGATATTGATACCATCAATCTTGAGTTGATTTTAGCCGATCTTGATTCTGTCAATAAACGCTATGCGCGTGTAGAAAAAATGGCTCGTACGCAAAAAGATAAGGAATCTGTTGAAGAGTTTAATGTTCTTCAAAAAATTAAGCCAGTTCTTGAAGATGGGAAGTCAGCACGAACAATCGACTTCACTCCAGAAGAAGAAAAAGTTGTAAAGGGGCTTTTCCTCTTGACGACTAAACCAGTCCTCTATGTTGCAAATGTCGATGAAGATAAAGTAGCTTCGCCAGATGATATCGACTATGTTCAACAAATTCGTGACTTTGCAGCAACAGAAAATGCAGAAGTAGTGGTCATTTCTGCGCGTGCTGAAGAAGAAATTTCAGAGTTAGATGAAGAAGATAAACAAGAATTTCTAGAAGCAATCGGTTTAGCAGAATCTGGCGTAGATAAATTGACACGTGCAGCCTATCATCTCCTTGGACTTGGTACCTACTTTACAGCAGGAGAAAAAGAAGTCCGTGCTTGGACCTTTAAACGCGGTATCAAGGCACCACAAGCAGCTGGTATTATTCACTCTGATTTTGAGCGTGGCTTTATTCGTGCGGTAACGATGTCTTATGATGATTTAATCAAGTATGGCAGTGAAAAAGCGGTTAAAGAAGCTGGACGACTTCGTGAAGAAGGAAAGGAATACGTTGTTCAGGATGGAGACATCATGGAATTCCGCTTTAATGTGTAAGATGAAAATTGGTTGGAAAGTATTTTCCAGCCTTTTTGGTCTAGAGTTAAAAACAGATACAATATAGAAAGAGGAGAAGAATGGTCAAATTGATTGTTGGTCTGGGAAACCCAGGTGCTAAATATCATGAAACGAAACACAATGTTGGCTTTATGCTGGTAGATCAAGTTGCTAAAACTTTAAACTTATCTTTTAGCTTGGATAAAATTTTTAAAGCAGAGGTTGCGAGTGGTTTTTTTAATGGTGAAAAGATTTACCTAGTGAAACCAGTCACTTTTATGAATGAAAGTGGTATTGCAGTGAAAGCTTTATCAAGTTATTTTAATATTGCCATTGAAGATATGATTATCATCTATGATGATCTGGATATGGCTGTTGGTAAAATTCGTTTTCGTCAAAAAGGTTCAGCAGGTGGACATAATGGCATCAAGTCTATTATCAAACATCTTGGGACCCAAGAATTTGACCGTATTAAAATTGGTATTGGACGTCCCAAATCAGGGCAATCGGTGGTTAGTCATGTCTTAAGTACTTTTGACCAAGAGGATTATGCTAGTATTTTGGCGACTTTGGATCGAGTAGAATCGGCCCTTGATTTTTATCTGTCAACAGGTGATTTTGCGGCAACAATGCAGAAGTATAATGGGTAGTTATGAATATTATTGATTTATTTTCCAAGGATAAAAAAATTCAAGCTTGGCAAAAAGGGTTTGCACAAAACGAGCGCCACTTAGTGATGGGCTTATCAGGAAGTAGTCGTGCTCTAGCGATTGCTTCTGCCTTTCAAAAAAATGGCGGTAAGATTATTGTTGTTTTATCGAGCCAAAATGAAGCAGAGCAGTTGTTGGCAAATTTATCTGCGGTCTTGGATGACATCTTTTTGTATGATTTTTTTGCCGATGATATGGCAGCAGCTGAATTTATTTTTTCTTCATTTGATAAAAGTCAGTCCCGTTTACGCGCATTGGATTTTTTACTTGGAGATAAAGATGGAATTTTGGTGACCAGTTTTGTTGGGATGCGAGTATTACTGCCTTCCCCTGAAACTTATTCTACCTACCATTTACAACTACAAGTAGGTGAAGAAAAAGATTTAGAGAAACTGACTAAATTTTTATTGCGAAATGGCTATAGTTCGGTCAAACAAGTTCTTAGTCCAGGAGAGTTTAGCAGACGAGGGGATATTTTAGATATTTATGAACTCTCAAAAGATCAAGCTTATCGGATTGAATTTTTTGGTGATGAGATTGACGGTATTCGGACTTTTGATATTTCCTCTCAAAAGTCTCTTGAAAGTTTAGACAGCATTTCTCTCTCGCCTATTGACCCACAGGTCTTAACGGAGGCTGATTGGCAGCGTGGTTTAGAGTTTTTAAATCAGGCTATTCAGACGGCAAATAGTGAGCAGGAGCTTTATTTAAGGGAGCTTATTTCAACATTAGAGGCTGGTTATCGGCATAAGGATTTAGGACGGTTTTTATCTGTTTTTTATGAAAAAGAATGGACTTTGTTGGATTACTTACCTAAAGGGAGTTGTTTAGTCTTTGATGATTTTCAAAAACTGGTGGATAAACAAGCTAAATTTGAGCTTGAACTGGCTAACCTTTTAACAGAAGATTTACAACAAGGAAAAGCAGTCTCTCGTCTTTCTTATTTTGCAAATCCTTATCACAATTGGCGTTCCTATCAGCCAGCCACTTTCTTTTCAACTTTCCATAAGGGCTTGGGGAATTTAAAATTTGATGCGGTACACCACCTGACACAGTATGCCATGCAGGAATTTTTTAACCAAATTCCTTTGTTAGTTGATGAAGCGAAGAGGTACAAAAAAAATGGCTCTACAGTTTTGTTTCAGGTGGATTCTGATCAGTCTTCGGAACGGTTGAAAAAGCTGTTTGAAGAGTACGGATTTGAAGTTTTGATCACACAGGCAGATCAACTTCAAGAAGGTCAAATTCAGCTTTTTGTTGGTCATCTGTCAAATGGGTTTCATTTTGCCGACGGGCGTCTTGTCTTGATTACTGAAAAGGAGATTTTTCACCGTAAAGTCAAGCGTAAGCTTCGTCGCCAATCCATCAGTAATGCTGAGCGCTTGAAAGATTATAATGAGCTTTCTAAAGGAGATTATGTAGTCCATCAAGTGCATGGTATTGGGCAATTTCTAGGGATTGAGACACTTGAAGTTTCAGGGATTCATCGTGATTATGTAACCATTCAATATCAAAACTCTGATCGCATTTCTCTGCCTGTTGAGCAGATTGAAACTCTTTCTCGCTATGTAGCAAGTGATGGTAAAGTACCTAAGGTTAATAAGCTAAATGATGGGCGTTTCCAAAAAACAAAGCAAAAAGTAGCTAAACAGGTTGAGGATATTGCAGATGATCTGCTTAAACTTTATGCTGAGCGCCACCAACAAAAAGGGTTTGCTTTTTCACAAGACGATGAAGAGCAGGAGCGTTTTGATCAAGACTTTGCCTTTGTGGAAACTGATGACCAAATCCGCAGTATAGCAGAAATCAAAAAAGATATGGAAAAAGCTCGTCCAATGGACCGTCTCTTGGTAGGAGATGTTGGGTTTGGTAAGACTGAGGTGGCGATGCGAGCGGCATTTAAGGCCGTTAATGATGGTAAGCAGGTAGCTGTTTTGGTCCCTACAACAGTTCTTGCTCAACAGCATTATGAAAACTTTAAAAAACGATTTGAAGATTACGCTGTTGAAGTTGATGTCATGAGTCGTTTCAAGACAAAAAAGGAACAAGATGAGACGCTCGAAAAAACTAAAAAAGGGCGTGTAGATATTCTTATTGGGACGCATCGTTTATTGTCAAAAGATGTTATTTTTGCTGATTTGGGTTTAATTATTATTGACGAGGAACAACGCTTTGGTGTTAAACATAAGGAGCGTCTAAAAGAGTTAAAAACGAAGGTTGATGTGTTGACATTGACTGCAACACCTATTCCTCGTACCTTACATATGTCGATGTTAGGGATTCGTGACTTATCTGTTATTGAAACTCCTCCTACCAATCGTTATCCCGTTCAGACTTATGTTCTAGAGACGAATCTTGGGATGGTGAGAGAAGCTGTTTTACGTGAGATGGAGCGTGGGGGGCAAGTCTTCTATGTTTATAATAAGGTGGAGACCATTGAGCAAAAGGTGGTAGAATTAAAGGATCTGCTACCTGAGGCAGAGATTGGCTTTGTTCATGGCCAGATGGGAGAAATTCAGCTAGAAAATACCCTATTGGATTTTATCAATGGTGTGTATGACGTCTTGGTGGCAACAACTATTATTGAGACGGGAGTCGATATTTCCAATGTGAATACTCTCTTTATTGAAGATGCTGATCATATGGGCTTATCGACTTTGTATCAACTGAGAGGACGTGTTGGACGGAGTAATCGGATTGCCTATGCTTATTTGATGTATCGTCCAGACAAGGTACTAACAGAAGTTTCTGAAAAACGCTTGGAAGCTATTAAAGGGTTTACAGAGCTTGGTAGTGGTTTTAAAATTGCTATGAGGGACTTGTCTATTCGTGGTGCTGGTAATATCTTAGGGAGTGCTCAAAGTGGCTTTATTGATTCCGTTGGTTTTGAAATGTATTCACAATTGCTAGAAGAGGCTATTGCTAAAAAACAAGGGAAATCTCAGGTTCGCCAAAAAGGGAATGCGGAGTTGTTATTGCAAATTGATGCTTATATTCCAAGAGAGTATGTGGATGATGAACGTCAAAAAATTGAAATTTATAAACGCATTCGCTCCATTGAGACACGCCAAGATTATGAAGAGTTGCAAGATGAGTTAATAGATCGCTTTGGAGAGTATCCAGATCAAGTGGCTTATTTAATTGAAATCGGTCTTGTTAAGGCTTATCTGGATCAAGTGTTTGTTGAGATGGTGGAGAAAAAAGAAGGACAGTTATATGTTCGATTTGAAAAACGTTCGCAGACAATCTTTTTAACTCAAGACTATTTTGAGGCTTTATCAGCGACAGATTTGAAAGCTCGTATTAGTGAACATCAAGGAAAAATTGAGGTCATCTTTGATATCAGACGTCAAAAAGATTATGAGATTTTAGAGGAATTAGTCAAGTTTGGAGAAAAATTTGGAGAAATTAAAGCAAGAAAAGCACAGTTCAGTGAAGATAAAGGCTAGTTTATTTATTGTTATAAGTGGTCTCATCTCTAAGGTACTTGCAGCCTTATACCGTATTCCTTATCAAAATTTAGTTGGCGATCGTGGTTTCTATGCTTATCAACAACTTTATCCTATTTTAGCGATTATTTCGACCTTAGGCTTAGTTGGGCTTCCGAATTTAGTCTCAAGTTTATACCATAGTCGAAAAAAAATAAGTTTATCTAGTTTCTTTTTCATAGAAATTCTCTTTTCTGTTCTAGCTAGTCTCCTTTTTTTCGGTATGGGACCTTTTTTGGCTAAGCTGATGGAGGCTCCTTCTCTAGCTTTGGCTCTCCAGTTGATTGGGGTAAACTGGCTTTTTCTTCCCTTTATTTCTTTTTACCGTGGCTTAGCTCAAGCACAACAAGAGATGAAGTTAACAGCTGTTAGTCAGGTATTAGAGCAATTTGTTCGAGTTGGTGTGATTATCTTATCAGCTATTTTTTACCTTACTAAAGGACTTGATATCTATCAAACAGCTACTCTGGCTTCCTTAGGAAATAGTTTAGCTAGCTTGGTGGTACTAGGTTATCTACTTGCGGTGAGTCCGTATAAATTAAGGGATTATTTTGGGCAATGGAATTGGGATTGGTCCTTTTTAGGAACTTTAGGCTTGGAAAGTTTTAATTTCCTTCTTTTTTCAATTTATCTCTTATTATTTCAATTGGTCGATGCTTTTAGTGTGAAAAGTGCATTGGAAAATTCAGGTCTCTCAGCTTTAGATGCTGAGACAGCTAAAGGGATCTATGATCGAGGACAGCCTTTAATTCAGTTTGGATTGGTCTTTGCCACGGCTTTATTTACCTCGCAACTCCCTCATCTGACAAGGGCTTATCAAAAAGATAAAAAACGATATGTTAAAGAAAGTCAGTCATTCTATGATGTGATCGTTTACTTGAGTTTGACCCTAACCTGTGGCTTTTTGAGCCTTTTAACTCCAATAAATCAAGTCCTTTTTGAAGATCATTTAGGCGACAAAGCTCTAGCAATCTATACCAGCTTAATATTCTGGACCAGTTTGTTACAATTTTTCCATCAGAAGTATTTCATTGAGGGGAGAAGCCGCCAGGCCATTTGGTATTTAGTGATGGGCTTAGCATTGAAAATAGGACTCACTTATCCTCTCACCTACTTATTAGGACCAGTAGGAGCTTCCTTAGCAACGATTTTACCGTTTCTTATTCTTTTAGTTTTATTTTTGAAAAAAGCAGAGCTTAGTCAGGATTGGCGTTATAACTACAAATTTTGGTTAGGCTTAGTTATGATGGTACTTGTGGTAAAGATGTCTAATCAGTTATTACCTAGTGAAAGTCGTTTGGGTCTATTATTGAATGTTATGATATCAGGGCTGGGTGGAGCAAGTTTTTTCTTGTATTATTGTAAAGCTTGGCAGGTTTTTGAAGAGGACTTATGGGCTTTTCTACCAATTTCAAAAAAAAAGTGATAAAATATGAAAAAGAGTTTGAGGTGACGAGATGAGATTAGATAAATATTTAAAAGTATCGCGTATCATAAAACGTCGTCCTGTCGCTAAAGAAGTAGCAGACAAAGGACGTATCAAGGTGAACGGGGTGTTAGCAAAAAGTTCTACAGATTTAAAAGTCAACGATGAAGTTGAAATCCGTTTTGGCAATAAACTTTTGACTGTACGAGTCTTAGAAATGAAAGATAGCACTAAAAAAGAAGATGCTTTAAAAATGTACGATATCATTAGTGAAACAAGGATTGAAGTAGATGAAGAAGCCTAGTGTTGTTCAGTTAAATAATGACTATATTAACGATGAAAATACCAGACAGCGTTTTGAGGAAGAGGAAACACGACAAAAAAATCGTTTTATGGGGTGGGTTTTGATTTGTGTCATCCTACTTTTCATTCTTCCGATTTTTAATTTGGTTCAAAATTATAGTGCATTGCAAAAAAAAGAAGCTGAAATCACAAAATTGCAGACAGAATTTAAACAGTTGAAAAACGAAAGTAAAGTCAAGCAAGATTTTGCTAAAAAACTTAGTGATGAAGACTATGTTGCTAAATATGCGCGTGCCAAATACTATTTTTCAAAGACAGGAGAAACAATTTATCCCGAACCGGATTTATTACCGAAGTAATATGGAAAATTTACTAGAAAAAGTAACCTTATTTTTATCCTACTCAGACGATAAGTTAGAAGAGTTAAAACAAAAAAATCAAGCTCTACATTTAGAAGAGTCTGATATTGAGCGACAACAATGAGTTGGGTAGCTATTGTTTTATCCCTATACTTTAGTGTGTGGCCTTCTGTAGGGGATACTAGTTCAAAAAAGAATACTTTTCCCCTAGAAGAAATGATGCCCTTGGTGAAAAGTTTAGAAAATCCATTTTTTTCTTTTGACAAAATTCCTGCTAAACCTATCAGCACTCACTTAATAGTGACTTATAAAGATCAGGACCTAACACAGGAAAAAGACTATCTCCCTTCAAAAACAGTTTTGGATATAGTGATGTTGACTTATAATCAAAATGCGCAACCGATTTTTAAACTGTCAGATGGGAGTTATATCCTAGCCAGTAAACTAAATATTGTAGATAGCTCTTCGTTGCTAGCAGAGGAAACTCCAGAAGTTTACTGGGTTAAAGCAGATGCAAGTTATTATGAAGCCCCTTATACAACTGGTGTGAAGAAACGATCTGGGATTGATAAATCTTATCAGAAGGTTTCCATTACTGAAAAAGTCCAAACTCAATATGGTATTTATGCAAAAATAAGCGATAAAGTATGGGTACCAATAACAGATTTAAGCCAAACTGATCATCGGATGGAGGCAGTGCAACTTCTTTTAAATAAAAAGTACAATCAGTCTAATCTTTCGATCTATGTCAAGCAACTTCAGTCAGATGAGGTGGCAGAGATAAATGCTGATAAAAAAATGTATTCAGCTAGCATCAGTAAGCTTCCTATCTTATACTATACCCAAAGACAAATTACTAATGGGGAGTTACAGCCCACACAACAATATCAGTATATTGATGCTGTTAATGCTTTTTCATCTGCTTATAAACCTGAAGGAAGTACAGTCCTCCCTCATACTGCCAATCATCAAGATTATAGTATTGATGATTTGGAAAAAGCCGTGGCACAAGAGTCTGATAATGTTGCCAGTAATATGCTAGCTTATTATGTAACCCAGCAGTTTGATCCTACTTATACTAAAGTGATTGCTGCTGTCGTAGGGGAAACTTGGGATATGTCAAAACGAGAAGTATCTGCTAAGATGGCTGGTAAGATGATGGAAGCTCTTTATTATCAAGATGGCAAGATTATGGATTATTTGTCTCATACTGAGTTTGATAACCAGCGTATTGCAAAGGATATTTCAGATCGTGTGGCCCATAAGATTGGAGATGCTTATGATTATAAACACGATGTTGCAGTCGTTTATAGTGATTCTCCCTTTGTCTTATCCATTTTTACGAATGAATCTTCGTATGATGAGATAACACGTATTGCAAATGATATTTATAATATATTAAAATGATGGATAAAAAAGTTTTAAAAGAAGTTCAAGAGAAAAAAGAATTTAACCATCATGATAAGGTTTTAATTGCCTTATCAGGTGGTATAGATTCAATGAATCTCTTGGATTTTTTATATCGTTATAGAGATGATTTAGAGATTTGTTTAGGCTTGGCACATTTCAATCATAAACAACGACCAGAATCAGACAGAGAAGAAAGTGAATTGTCACAGCTAGCAAAAGAGTTAGGTTTACCCTTTTATACAGCTCATTTTGAAGGGAGATTTTCAGAAAGTCTGGCTAGAGATCAGCGGTATCAATTTTTTAAGAAAATTATGGAAACTGAAGGTTACACAGCCTTAGTGACGGCTCATCATCAGGATGATCAAGCAGAAACTGTTTTTATGCGTATTTTACGGGGGAGTCGTCTGAGACATTTAAAAGGTATGAAGCGGGTTCAGCCGTTTGCAAATGGTGAACTCATTAGACCCTTTTTATCTATCTCAAAATCAGAACTAGCTAACTTACCCCATTTTTATGATAGCAGTAATGCCACTTTGGACTATTTAAGAAATCGCATTCGAAATCTTTATCTACCAACACTTGAGAAAGAAAATCCTAAATTGAAACAGCAATTGCTCAATCTTTCCCATGAAGTTAGTTTATTGACTGAAGCACTAGATTCCTTATTAGCTAGTCATACGATAGAGGATATAGAATGGTTCCAAAAACAAACCTACCCTATCCAGTATTATCTTTTTCAAACTTATCTAGAGGCTATTCCAGACTTGCAGTTAACGAAAGCCCAATTTTATGATTTACTAACTATGCTACGAAGTGATAAGAATTATTATCTTCCCATCAAGCAAGATTATCACTTCATCAAAAATTATAGTCACTTCGAAATAAAAAAAATCAGTCCACAGACCGATAGCGTCAAACTTCCAGTTTTGTTAGACTATAAAAATAGTGTTCAGATTGGTTCTTATCTTTATTCTTACGGGACCCCGCTATCGCAAGTGGATAGTGTGATTTTACTGCCTTCTACGACACCAATCTTTATTAGGGAGAGAAAGGCAGGTGACAAAATTTTGCAAGGAGGAGTCTCCAAAAAGGTCAGACGATTGTTTATTGATGATAAGATTGCTTTGGAAGATAGGCAAAGGGCTCTTTTTTTAGAGCAAGATCATGAGCTGATGGCTATCTTGTTACCTGATAAAACTTATTTGAGAAAAGCAAGTAAAGATGATATAATGAAGGGTAAATTGTATATTCAAAAATTAGAAAATTGGTGAACAGTATGCTAGAACAAGATATCAAAAAGGTTCTATATTCAGAAGAGGACATTATTGCAAAGACCAAAGAATTAGGTCAAAAACTAACAGAAGATTATGCTGGAAAAAATCCACTTCTTGTAGGGGTTTTAAAAGGGTCTGTACCTTTTATGGCAGAGTTGATGAAACATATCGATACGCATGTTGAAATTGACTTTATGGTGGTATCTAGTTATCACGGAGGGACAACAAGTAGTGGAGAGGTTAAGATCTTAAAGGATGTTGATACCAATGTTGAAGGACGTGATGTTGTCTTCATTGAAGATATTATTGATACCGGACGTACATTGAAATATCTTCGTGATATGTTTAAATATCGCCAAGCTAAATCAGTGAAAATTGCTACCTTATTTGACAAGCCGGAAGGTCGTGTTGTAGAAATTGATGCAGATTATGTTTGTTATGACGTTCCAAACGAGTTTATTGTAGGATTCGGTTTGGATTATGCAGAAAACTATCGTAACCTTCCTTATGTCGGTGTACTTAAAGAAGAGGTTTACAAAAAATAAAAGTAAGGAAACGTAGTCATTAATATGAAAAATAATAAAAATAATGGCTTTGTCAAAAATTCATTCCTCTATATTGTTGTGATTATTTCTGTTATTACAGCATTTCAGTATTATTTTAGAGGAAGTAGTGTACAAAGTCAGAGAATCAGTTATTCAACTCTAGTCAAAGAGTTGAAAGCAGGTGATATCAAATCACTCACCTATCAACCTAATGGCAGTATTATAGAAGTTAGTGGGGAGTATAAAGAAGCTAAAACAGTCTCCAGCTCCAGTGATATCAAACTTTTTAGTACAAGCGATACTAAAGTAAAAAACTTTACGACGGTTGTTTTACCAAGTGATTCTTCCATCAAAAAGATTGAAGACTTAGCTGAGAGCAGCAGTGCTAAGGTAACTGTTAAACAAGAAAGTTCTAATCGCGCTTGGATTTCCTTTTTAGCTAGTTTTGTTCCTATGATTGTTGTCATGTTCTTCCTTATCATGATGATGAATCAAGGGGGTGGCGGTGCACGTGGTGCTATGAGCTTTGGACGAAATAAAGCTCGCGCAGCCAATAAGGGAGATGTTAAGGTCCGTTTCTCTGATGTAGCAGGTGCCGAGGAAGAAAAACAAGAACTGGTAGAGGTTGTTGACTTTTTACGCGATCCTAAAAAATATAAAGCTCTAGGTGCACGTATTCCAGCAGGTGTCCTTTTAGAAGGCCCTCCAGGAACAGGTAAAACTTTACTTGCTAAAGCAGTTGCAGGTGAAGCAGGCGTTCCTTTCTTTAGTATCTCTGGTTCAGACTTTGTTGAGATGTTTGTAGGGGTTGGAGCTAGTCGCGTGCGTTCACTTTTTGAAGATGCCAAAAAAGCAGAGCGTGCTATTATCTTTATCGATGAGATTGATGCTGTCGGTCGTCGTCGTGGTGCCGGTATGGGAGGCGGAAACGATGAGCGTGAACAAACTCTAAACCAACTCCTTATCGAGATGGACGGTTTTGAAGGCAATGAAAGTATCATTGTTATTGCTGCGACAAACCGTTCAGATGTTTTAGATCCAGCCCTTCTTCGTCCGGGACGTTTTGACCGTAAAGTCTTAGTTGGTCGTCCAGATGTTAAGGGACGTGAAGCTATTTTACGCGTGCATGCTAAGAATAAACCGTTAGCTGATGATGTGAATCTAAAAGTTGTGGCACAACAAACACCAGGTTTTGTTGGAGCTGATCTTGAGAATGTCTTAAACGAAGCGGCATTAGTTGCAGCGCGTCGTAATAAAAAAGTTATTGATGCCAGTGATATTGATGAGGCAGAAGATCGCGTGATTGCTGGCCCTTCTAAGAAAGATAAGACAATTTCGGAACGAGAACGTCAAATTGTTGCCTATCATGAAGCAGGACATACCATTGTTGGACTTGTACTATCTAATGCCCGTGAAGTTCATAAAGTGACGATTGTACCACGTGGTCGTGCAGGTGGCTACATGATTGCACTTCCTAAGGAAGATCAAAATCTTCTTTCAAAAGACGATATGAAAGAGCAATTGGCAGGCCTTATGGGAGGACGAGTTGCTGAGGAGATTATCTTTAATGTTCAGACAACAGGTGCTTCAAATGACTTTGAGCAAGCAACGCAGATGGCGCGTGCTATGGTGACAGAGTATGGTATGAGTGAGAAACTGGGACCAGTTCAATATGAAGGTAATCATTCAGTCTTTACTGGACAAGTTTCACCAGAAAAATCTTATTCTGCTCAGACTGCACTCCTTATTGATGAGGAAGTCCGTGATCTTTTAAATGAAGCACGTAATAAAGCAGCAGATATCATTAATAATAATCGCGAGACTCATAAATTAATTGCAGAAGCCCTTCTTGAGCATGAGACACTAGATGCAGCTCAAATCAAATCTATCTATGAAACAGGAAAAATGCCAGAACAAACAGAAGATGATGCAGAAGAAGCACATGCTTTATCTTATGATGAAATTAAAGAAAAGATGACAGAAAGCAATTCTGAAAATGATTAACATTTAAAATATTTGGCATATTAGACAAACCGTAGTCATTGCGGTTTGTCTCTTTTTATTTTTATTCAATTGTACCTTTGTCAATGATGTGAGACCTAAAATGTTATTTTGAAGCTATCCATTTGTTAAGCTTTACTAGGAGCTAGCTCCTAGTAAAGCTTTTCTGATATCGATAGGAGATTTCCATCCTAAAGTTT
>NZ_JBRUDG010000020.1:0-30081 GCF_053203725.1 Streptococcus porcorum
CGGTATTTTCTTGTCCAATTCAAAACTTGGTTGTCTGATTTTAACCCATATTTTTTGACAATAGAAGGCATCCCTCCGCTCTTTCCGCTGAGGTAGTCTTCAACTACCTGTAGTTTGAACTCGGGTGGATATTTGGTGAACTTACTTCCTTTTTTAGCCATGAGAAAAGAACCTCCTTATAAGAACAGTATATAACTTTTTTATACTGTCCATTATAAGCGGTTCTTTTCAGATCTCACTCTTTTCCTTATCATTTGAACACTTTATCCCTGCTAGGTTATGCCGTCCAATGCTTTTGAGGATCAAAAGCCTCACCCACGACTGCCTGATCATCTAGCTCAATAATACCTCGTTTTTGTGGAGCATTTGGCAAGGCTAACTCACGTGGCGCACACATCATACCAAAACTCTCAACGCCTCGCAATTGTCCTGGAAAAATCAAGCTACCACTTGGCATCATAGCACCTGGAAGAGCTACAATAGTTTTTAAACCAACAGCAGCATTAGGAGCTCCAGCTACAATTTGCACAGTTTTATCAGAACCAACTTGCACCTGATAGATATTTAAATGATCACTGTCTGCATGTGCTTGCATTGAAACAATTTGCCCAACCACAAATTTAGGATCCTTATCATTCTCAAGTTTCTCTGTGAAGCCCTCTGCCTCTAAAACCTTATTAAAAGCAGCCACAGCTTCATCACTTAGAAAGACTTGACCATTTCCTTTAATCTCAGCAATCTCTGAAGCTTCAAAGATATTCCAAGCCACTGTTTTTCCTGATGCCTCAAGATAAACACGCGCAACCTGACCTTTTTTCTCAACCGCTACTTCTTGGTTTTTGCTATCTGCCACAATTACCATCAAAACATCACCAACATGAGCTTTATTGTATGTAAAAATCATATTTCCTCCACTATTTCCATTCAGCTAAAAAGTTATTGATTTCATCTTTAGTTTTACGTTTTTTATTAACTAGACGAGCTATTTCGACACCATTTTCTAAAATGAGGAGACTAGGGATACCAAAAATATCCCATTTTTTTGCTACAGGCATAAAGGCATCACGATCCACCTGTACAAATGTAAACTCTGGATTTTCAGCTTCAATTTCTGGTAAAACAGGATAAATGAAGCGACAATCACCACACCAATCTGCCGTAAACAAGAGTACTGTCTTCCCAACTTGACTCACATAAGAGGCCAACTCCTCCATATTAGTTGGTTTTTTCATCTCCATCCTCCTTGTAATCAATGTCTCCTTGACGATAAACAAAAACAAAACGCGAATCATCCTCAAAAATGACACCGCCTGTCACCTCTTTATCATTGTCCTCATAATCATTCAAATAAACCACCTGAATCGGACCAAAACTATCAAAAAAAGTACAAATCTCTTTAATAATTTGCTCTTTTTTCCTATCCTGTTGCTTATGATAAGTCGAATAACCTGCCACAGCTAGTCCAACAAAGCCTAATAAACTCGAAAAAATCGCTACCTTTTTATATCTCATAATAACCATTATACCATAAGAACAAGCTACTAAGAACGGAAAAATCCTTCTAACCACAAAGGTCTCGGATTGCTGAACAAGGAGCGTTTTAAAAATCTCGCTACAAATACCACCCTCAAAATATGATATAATAATAGCATAGAATCGAGGTAAATTATGGTATTATTCGATAAAATCAAAGAAGTCACCGAACTTTCGGCTATAGCTGGTTATGAAGCTCCTGTTCGTCAATTTTTACGTCAAAAGATTACCCCTTTGGTAGATGATGTTGAAACTGATGGACTAGGAGGTATTTTTGGGATTAGAAAAAGCCAAGATAAAGATGCCCCTCGCATCATGGTCGCTGCTCACATGGATGAAGTTGGCTTCATGATTAGTGACATTAAACCAGATGGAACCTTTCGTGTTGTAGAAATCGGAGGATGGAATCCTCTTGTGGTCAGTTCTCAACGCTTCACTCTCCACACACGATCAGGAGCAAAAATTCCAGTGATTTCTGGATCAGTCCCTCCTCATCTTCTAAGGGGAACAGGGAACAGTCTTCCAAAAATTTCTGATATTATCTTTGATGCTGGTTTTACAGACAAGGCAGAGGCTGAAAGCTTTGGTGTCCTTCCAGGAGATATTATTATTCCAGACAGTCAAGCTATCCTAACTGCCAATCAAAAAAATATCATTTCTAAAGCTTGGGACAACCGCTATGGTGTCTTAATGGTAACTGAATTATTAGAGCACCTAAAAGGACAAAGCCTTCCAAATACCCTGATTGCAGGAGCTAATGTCCAAGAAGAAGTGGGGTTACGTGGTGCACATGTGTCAACGACAAAATTCGATCCCGAATTATTCTTTGCCGTAGATTGTTCACCCGCTGGAGATGTCTATGGTTATCAAGGAAAAATTGGGGAGGGTACCTTGATTCGTTTTTACGATCCAGGTCATGTGATGCTAAAAGAGATGCGGGACTTCCTATTAGATACTGCTGAAGAAGCTGGGATTAAATATCAATTTTATTGTGGAAAAGGAGGCACAGATGCAGGGGCTGCCCATCTCAAAAATAGCGGTGTTCCATCAACAACTATTGGTGTTTGCGCTCGCTACATTCACTCACACCAAACCCTCTATGCCATGGATGATTTCTTAGAAGCCCAAGCTTTCTTACAAGCTATTGTCAAAAAATTAGATCGTTCCACTGTAGATTTATTAAAACATTATTAAGGAGACCTTATGAAAATCGGATTTATCGGAGCTGGGAAAATGGCCTCTGCCATTATGACAGGACTTAAGGCTGCAGACAAAGGATTTGAAATTATCTTGTCTGAGGTCAACTTAGATTTTAGTAAAGAACGTGCACAAGCACTTGGAGTAGGTTATGCTAAGAGCCATGCTGAGTTGATTGCTGAGGCTGATCTAATAGTGTTAGGCATCAAGCCCCAAGTCCTAGTGACAGCATTAGGGCAAGTCCAAATTACGAAACCTATCTTGTCTATGGTAGCTGGAACCTCTCTAGAAACCTTAGCTCATCTCACGCAACAAGATCTCCCAATTATCCGCATCATGCCAAACCTCAATGCTCAAATTCTTAAAAGTACCACAGCCATTTGTCGCAATGCTTACGTTTCTGACGAGCTATTTGAGATTGCAAAAACCATTACCGACTCGTTTGGAAAGACCTTTGATATTCCTGAAAAAGATTTTGACACCTTCACTGCTTTAGCTGGATCCAGCCCAGCTTATATCGCTCTTTTTATAGAAGCCTTAGCAAAAACAGGTGTCAAATATGGATTTAGCAAAGACCTAGCCCTTGCTATTGTCACTCAAACTACTCTTGCTACCAGCCAAAATTTATTGACTCATGATGATAGCCCTCATACCTTTATTGATAAGGTTTCAAGCCCTGGGGGCACAACAGTCGCAGGTATCTTAGATCTTGAAAAAACAGGCTTCACAGCTAGTGTTGTATCTGCCATTGATGCCACTATCGAAAAATCAAAAAATATGTAAGACAAAAAAGTTCTTGGAATTTACTCCAAGAACTTTTTATTATTTTTGTAGGAAAGCTATGGCTAAAAAACCAATGAAATTATTAAAAGCATGTAATGAAATACTGTAAAGAATATTATCAGTCTTATAAACGACTACAGCCAAAACCGCAGACATCCCAGCGTACAGTACAAAACTTCCAATATTAGTCGGACCATGACTAAGAGCAAAAAGAAGACTCCCTATAGCTAAACCTAAAACTTTATTTTTAAATAAAAATTTAGGAACAAACCCTCTAAACAAAAGCTCTTCCATAATAGGCGCCCCAAGGACAATCATCACAAACAAGACCCCAAGGGGAACAGACTTAGCCATCTCTTCAATCGCTGATTGATTCGCTGTATTATTAGCCCCTTCAACGGTCATAATCAGCGTTCCAATAATATTAGTCAGAATAATGCTACCATAACCTACCCCAACTGATAACACTAAGGTTCTAAGATCAAGTTTTTTATCAGTATCTAGCACCTTTTGTTTTCTAGCCAACCAGATATAAAATAAAATAGCCAACAAAAATGCACCTATCACGATAAAACTCTGTCCTTCAGTAAATCCTTTTTTACCATAGATGATAGCAATTAGAGGAACTTGAGGAAGGGTTAGTACAATCCATAATCCAATCACTGCAAAAAAACGCAGAAGCCATGACAATACCTTATTCATACTTTCTCCTTAATCCATTTTAATATTACCAGTCTATCAGAAGATTAAGGATTATTCAAGCTGGTCCAAGTCAATTCTCTATTTTTAATAAAACATACTTTTCTATCGCTGTTGAGACACCATGATGATCATTAGATAAGGTTTTGGTATCGACTTGACTGATTACTTCTTCAGGAGCATTTCCCATAGCAATGCCAAGCCCAGCTGCCTTTAGCATAGGAAGATCGTTAAAGTTATCCCCCACCGCCATAACTTGCTCCAAAAAAAGACCATAATAATCTGTCAAAAAATGCAAAGCTTGCTCTTTAGACACCTCTTTATGCGTCACTTCTAGATAATTACTCTTAGATAAATAAAAACTAGTTTCTAAAAACGACTGCTCTTGTAAAAACGCAAAACAAGACACATTCTCTGCTTCATCACCTATCAATAACAACTTATGAACAGAAGGGGATTTTTTGACAAATTCTTCTAACTGACAGACATAGGGAGTCTCCCCTGTAATAGCAGCCTCACTTTTTACCCACTGATCCGCAGTAGCAACCAACCAATCCATTCCTGAATACAAATTTACCGAAATAGTCGGAAAATATTTCTTTAATAAGTCTAAAATACAGCGTAACTCATGTCCACTAATCGTCTGCTCACTTAATACCTGAAATACCTCATCTTCTAGATAGCCAATTAGGGCACCATTATAAGCCACCAAAGGAAATTCTAGCATATCTAAGTCTTTGACGAGAGGAATGATGCCTTTAGGGGAACGCGCTGAGGCTAAAACTAAAGGAATATTCTGTTCTTTTAAAAGCTTGACGACTTTTTGCAATTTAGGATCTAACCGATGGTGACTATCTAAAATCGTCCCGTCGATGTCACTCACAATCAATTTGATTTCATTCTTCATCCTATCCTCCTATCTCCCTTGCCATCCTTTCTTCTCTTTAAAGTATATCTCTTTTGGAAAGCGGATTCAAGCAAATAAGTAAAAAATAAAAAGAGAGCCTATCTCAAAAGTAGATCTAAAATCTAACCATTGAGAGAAACCCATCTTTTTTATTTTATGCTTGTTTCAACTTTTCAACATCACGCGCAATAACCAATTCTTCATCTGTTGGAATCACAAGGACTTTCACACGCGAATCTTCTGGAGAGATGATGCCCTCAGCGCCAAAAACATTTTTGTCTGGGTCAATATCAAAACCTAACCAAGTCAATCCTTCAACCACACTGGCACGAACATCACTCGCATTCTCTCCAATCCCTGCTGTAAAGATAAGCGCATCAACACCATTCATAACAGCGACATATTGTCCAATATACTTCCGTAAACGGTCAATAAACATCTCGTAAGCTAATGTTGAATCATGATCACCTGACTCTACTCCAGCCAAAATATCACGCATATCACTAGATTGACCAGATATACCCAATAAACCAGATTGGCGATTGAGGAGATTACTAATAGCTGCTGCATCTTTAAAAGTCTCATCACGATCCATGAGATAAGGGATAATAGCAGGGTCAATATCACCTGTGCGTGTCCCCATCATAGGACCTGCAAGGGGAGTAAAGCCCATTGAGGTATCCACAGACCGACCACCGTCAACAGCTGTAATTGAAACACCATTTCCAATATGTGCTGTAATGAGCTTTAACTCTTCAAGCGGTTTTCCTAAAACCTTAGCTGCTTCACCTGCAACATACTGGTGGCTTGTCCCATGCGCCCCATATTTACGGATTTTAAAGTCTTCATAATATTTTTTAGGAAGAGGATAACGATAAGCAACCTCTGGCATACTAGTATGAAAAGCAGTGTCAAAAACAACGACGCTAGTAATATCTGGCAAGATTTCTCTAAAAGCACGAATCCCAGCAGCATTTGCTGGATTATGAAGAGGAGCTAATAAAGCCAGTTCTTCAACTTGTGCTAAAACTTCATCTGTTACAAGGGCTGACTCTTTAAAATACTCTCCACCAGCAACGACACGGTGCCCAACACCTGTAATCTCTGAAAAATCAGTTATGATACCAAAACGGCTTAAATCTTCAAGTAAAATCTTTACAGCTTGCGTATGATCTTTAATATCTAATGTTTGCGACTCAGATCTATCATCAAATTTAACTGTTGATACTGAATCTTTAAGCCCAATACGCTCAATTAACCCCTTTGCTAACACGCGTTCTTCTGGCATTTGGTAAAGTTGCCACTTTAAACTAGAGCTTCCTGCGTTAATTGCAATTGTTTTCGACATAATATACCTCTTTTGAAATCGTTTTCTTATATATTATATCAGAATTTTCCTCTTAAATCTTATTATCTGCTCTCCATTTTTTGAAATTTTCCATAAAGGCTAACAGAACATCACGATCTTGTAAATCACTCAAGGGATAGACAAAGGTTTCTGGGACATGCTCTGCTTTTTTCTGAAGAATGAAAATTGATTTCATATTTTTGACATGCCCAAAAGTATTTTCTGGCAATGTAATAACCGCTACAACACTCGCATAATCTTTCAACCAGGATTTTAGATAATCACTTTGTGGACTAGTCAACAAATCAACCGGTGCTAATAAGAGAGCATAACCTCCTTTTTTAAGATACTTCAACGATTGCTCCATCAAAAGGTGATGGGCATAAGTGTGTTCATCGCTACTAGCAACTTGATAGCGTTTCGCAATGTCATCATTTGGATAATATCCGACAGGAAGATCTCCAATAATGACATCACTTTCTTTCAAAATCTGAGGACGAACGGCATCTTCTTGAAAAAATTGAGCAGAAGAGCCCATAACTTCAGCAATACTAGCCGATAAATCAATCAAAAGATCATCGACCTCAATCCCTAAATAATCCAAATCCTTTCGGCTATTGTTGAGAAGAGTTTGTCCAAGATTACCCGTTCCACTTCCAATTTCAAGAATATCTAGACTATCTTTTGTGGTCAGTTCTTCTAGTAAAAAGAGGAGAATAAACCCAATCGCATCTGGGGTAAACTGATGATTAGCTTGTAATTTTTCTGTCTGAGCAGCCTTGATAAAAATAAACTGAAACGTTCGACGCCACTCCTCTTTATCTAAGGCCAATTGATGCAAAATGGCATTATTTTCTTTTACCTTCTCATCCGAACACTCACTACCAAGATAAAAACTATTTTGTTCAATCAAAGCATCATAAAGATTGGTTTTAATCTGGTTTTCAATCAACTGGATATTTTCTAAAATAAGGCTATAAGCCTGTTCAATCTTTTCAAAATTCATACCTCTATCATATCAAAAATCCCTATTTTTCGCTATTCATAGGAAGAACATAACTATAAGTCTGACCTGTTTTTAAAATAACACGCACATGGATTTTCTTGTCCTTAACTTGATAAGCACAGCTTCCCTTATCACACTGCAGTTGACCAGATGGGATCTGCTTGGTCACATTTTCTCTCGCTAAATAAGCAATAAAATATGCAGTCTGTGACTGTCGCATCTCTGTTAATTTTTTCTGATTAGCCTCTAGACGACTACTATAAAACTGCAAGAAAAGAGTAAACAAACTTACCATTATAAGAGCGTATAATAAGACACCTGCTTTAAGACGTTTTTTCAAAAACATAAGTAAAAGTCCTCTCCATTTGATGATGAAAGACCACAGAAATCGTTACAAGCTGACCAGACTGTTGGATATGACTTGAACTTAGACCGTATAACATAGGTTGATAGCCTCTTCCATCTGAAGCTGTCTTTCTAAAATCATCTGACCGTGATTGACCAAAAGCAATATCCTTTCCAGCTTTTCTAACATAGAGTTTATTTCCTTCCACTTTGATAAGCTGAGCACCCTCCAGCTCATATCGCAACTGTTCAGAAAACAAGAGCCACTCTTCTCTCGGACTTTGTGATAAGACAGCTACTTCGTGACTTAAAACTTGGCTCATACTTTGAAAAAGTAAGACACTACCTGAAATAACGAGTAAAGCCAGTAAACACTCTATTAAAGTAAACCCTCTTAGTCTAATGTTTGACCACGCGCCAAATTTCTTTACCATTTTCATATACCGTAATCTGAGTTGTACTCAAACGTACCTCCACTTCTCCTTTTTCTCCTGTCTGGATAGCCATCTTAGCTTGGTTGAGTATCTCTGCCTCTTGTAACTGCTCTTGATAATGGCTTCGACTATTACGGATTTGAGTTAAAGTTAAACTAGCAATAGCCACAAAAATACTCATCGCCACCATACTCTCAAGAAGAATGTAAGCCTTAATTCTCTGTTTTTTTATATTTTCCACTCCCCATATACAATTGATAGCGTATTGTCTTTTGACGTGTTTGAAAGACAATTTTTTTCATAGAGGAATTTCCACCCCCATGATCAAACGTTACATTGATCCCATTTTCAACTGTTACTCCCTTCGGCAGAGCAAGGCTGGTTTGACCATTTGAAATAACACCATCCGATAAAACCAACTGAACAGGCTCTGAACGTAGAGCTGATAAAGATTGACTATCTCTATAAAGATGTTCAAAAGAAATAAAAAACAAATCCTCCTCTACTTGAGATAGCACTCCTTTAAAAGTTGCACTAAAACTAAGGACCACAAAACTAGTGACGGATAAAACCAAAAGACTTTCAAGAAGGGTAAAGCCTTTAATTCGGAATTTTTTGCTCATCAGCATAGTGACGATAACTTTCTGCTTGTTTTTCAGTAATATAGCCTTCTGACGTCAATTTAGAGAGGGTAGCCGTTTCTCCGTTTAAGGCATATAGCTCTGCTTGGCTTTCAACAACTTTAACCACCGCTGCATTTCCTGTCTTTTCGACCTTTTCTTTTTGTTTGGTCAAATTAGGGACAAAAAGAAGTAGTAAGACACTGATAATTAGAAGAACCACTAACATCTCTATAAGTGTAAACGCTTGAAGCTTCTTTTGTTTTATATTAAACTTCTTTAAAACGTTTTGTAAATTTTTCATTTAAAATTGAACCTCCATATTTTGATACATAGGCAGTAACATTGCTGCATAAATCATCACAATCATTAGTGCTATAAAAATAAAAACTATGGGCTGAATAATTTGCATACTGGCATTAATTTTTTGAAAAAATGTTTCCCATTTTTCCTGAGCATAAATCTCTAATTCACTACCCAGCTTGGCTTTGATTTGACCATATTCAATCATCAAACTCAATTCAGGCAGAAAAAAGGAGTAACTTAAAATTTGCTCATGAAAGGAATGACCTGACAAAAAAGCTTTTTCTAAATCCTCTCCTACCTCTTTAAACAAAGACTTTGGCTGATCTGTCATAATCTTAATAATTTGAGGAATCTCCAGTCCCTGCCCCAGTAAATTTCCCCACTCTCTAGCATAGTAAGCGGTAAAATAAAGCCTAACATAAGATCTAATCACTGGAACCTTCGACCAAAATGTCACAGATGCCAGACGGCTCTTTCGCTTAAAGTACCATCTCGCTAGGATAACTGTGAAAAAAAGACACATCATAGTCATCAAAAAAATTTGTGGGAGTTGATTAAGGACCTTTACTGCAAGATTATCTCCTTCCAATTGTGGTAAAAGATACTGACGTAATCCAAGCATAATCACAACAAGAAAGATCAATAAGATAAAAGGATAACTTGCTACCTCAAACAATTTTTTTCTAACAGATATTATCTGCTCTAGATGGCTCTCAATTTTCTCCAAACTAAGTGAAACATTTCCATGAATTTCAGATAAGGCTAATTGTGTCACAACCGCTTCAGAAAAAGAGAGCTCCGCCATAATTTGTGACAAATTCTTACCAGCTACTAAAGAAGACTGCATCCTCTTAATATAAACTGGTGCTAACAAACGACTATGCTCTAAAAACGTTACAACTTCTGATAAATGAAAACCACTAGAATAAAGATTACTAAAAAGCTGAATAATCTTTTTTTGTTGCTCAATCTTTAATGCTTTCTGTGATTTTTTCTGAAAGAGTGATCTCTCCTTGGTCAAAAAGTTTTTCAAGGCTTTGATTCCAAACTCTTGCTGAGTGCTGTTGGAAATTTTCTTTTGCCACATCAACTAACCCTCCTCCTTTAATTAAACGTTGATAAAAAATAGCCTGTAAACTATTTTTTAACTCTGATTCTGAGACGCCCAACTCTAGTAGCCTTGCATACACTCCTTTGATACTCTTAGCATGAACGGTTGAAAAAATCGTAGTCCCTGTTAAGCTAGCTCTAACAACCGCACGGGCTGTTTCATAATCTCTAATTTCACCAATAATCAATAAATCAGGACGATGCCTAAGAGACAACTTAATCAAACTATCATAAGTCATTCCAATACTTTCATTAAGCTGTAGTTGTAACATCTCTTTCTGTTTGATTTCAACTGGGTCCTCAATTGTAATAATCTGCTGGTTAGAAAATTTTTCCTTAGCTAATTGGTACATCAAGCTGGTTTTTCCACTACCTACAGGACCCGAAAAAAGATACAACCCTCTCCCACTGACAGCTTCCCCGACTTTTTTATCACTATCGTCCCAAAATTTTAAATCAGACTGACCATCATGAAGTAATCTAATCACTAAACTTTCTTGTCCTTTATAATCCCCAACGCTGGATAGACGCAAGGCAACTGATTTTCCTTGCTCATAAACATAATCACAAGAACCTAGTTGTGGGCGACGTTGCTCACCAACATTCATTCCTGCCATAAATTTAAAGTGACTAATAAGATGAGACAAATCAAGATGATCATCATATTGCAAATACTCCTTCTTTTCTCCTGATCGGATAAAAATATTATAGTTGGCCCCACAAGGTAATAAATATAGATCTTGGGCCTGTTTTGCTACAGCAAATGAAATTAACTCTTTTCCAAAATTCTGTATCATATCTCCTCCTACTAATTTATTCGGAAAGACAAAATAAAAAAACCGCTAATTAACGGTTTTTTCTTTCTTTATTTGACAGGTTTGATGCTTAATTTGGCAATTTTTCTTTTTATAGCCAGGTCTGCACCAAGAGTCTGGAATTTTTTCCCAATCGGATAATAATAAAATAGAGTGGTACTGTTGGAGGTATTCATCACATTCCTCACACCATCTTTGCTCTGTTTCATCCCAAAAAGCTGACATGAGATCACTACGGCTATTAAAATGAGGAAATTCCGCATACAGACGACGCCAAGCTACCTTATACCATTTTAATGCCTCATAGTAATCATCAAACTCCTGGACTTTTACAATATCCTCTTGCCAATCTTCTAAAAACCACCAGGGTTCAAAATCCCCCTTCATCTCTACTACATGATACATCTGCTCATACCTTCCTTACTTTGGCTTCTATTATATAAAAAAGAAGGATAATTTTGAAAGATTTTGCTCAACTAAAACCAAAAGCTAAAACGATTAAGACATAAAAAAGAGATTGGATCAACCAATCTCTCTGTTTATTATTCTGTCACTGTCACAGATTCTTCTTCAAGTGTTTCAATCTCATTGACAGCTTGTGGTTCAATATTACGGTAACGTGCCATACCAGTACCAGCTGGAATGATTTTACCGATAATAACATTTTCTTTAAGACCAAGTAAATGATCTTTCTTACCACGGATAGCCGCATCTGTCAGAACACGTGTTGTTTCTTGGAATGAAGCTGCCGACAAGAATGAATTTGTCTCAAGTGAAGCTTTAGTAATTCCCATAAGCACTGGACGACTTGTTGCAGGAATACCACCTGAAATAACAGTATCTTTGTTAGCATCTGTAAAGTCTGAGATGTCCATCAAAGTACCTGGTAGAAGATCTGTATCCCCTGGATCCATGACACGAACCTTACGAAGCATCTGACGTACCATAACCTCAACGTGTTTGTCTCCGATTTCTACCCCTTGGCTACGGTAAACTTTTTGTACCTCAGCAAGAAGATAAGTTTCTACTGAAAGGGCATCACGCACCTCAAGCAAACGTTTTGGTTGAATAGAACCTTCTGTCAGAGCAGCACCACGTGCAATTTGGTCCCCAACTTCGACTTTCATACGCGCTGTGAATGGTACCACATATTCACCTTTACCAGTTTGTCCCTCGACATAAACTTTCTTCGTACGCGTTGCGGCATCTTCTTCAATTTTAACAACTTCACCTTTAACTTCAGTGATAACCGCTTCCCCTTTAGGATTACGAGCTTCAAAGATCTCTTGGATACGAGGAAGACCTTGAGTTATATCTGTATTTGAGGCAACCCCTCCCGTGTGGAAGGTACGCATGGTAAGCTGTGTACCTGGCTCACCGATAGATTGAGCGGCGATCGTTCCAACTGCTTCTCCGACCTCAACCGCATCTCCTGTTGCCAAGTTAATACCATAACAGTGACGGCAAACACCATGACGTGTATTACATGTAAAGACAGAACGGATTGTCACTTCTTCTACACCAGCCTTGACAATCTCAACAGCCTTATCTTCAGTGATCAGTTTATTTGGACCGATAAGTAATTCGCCTGTTTCAGGATGTTTAACAGATTTCTTAGTATAACGACCTGTCAAGCGCTCTTCAAGTGTTTCTGTGACCTCTTTACCATCTGTAATGGCTGTAATGGTCAAACCACGATCAGTGCCACAATCATCCTCACGGATAATAACATCTTGAGCCACATCAACCAAACGACGAGTAAGGTATCCTGAATCGGCAGTCTTAAGGGCTGTATCGGTCATACCTTTACGAGCACCGTGAGTTGAGAAGAACATTTCCAATACCGAAAGTCCTTCACGGAAGTTTGACAGGATCGGAAGTTCCATGATGCGTCCGTTAGGAGCTGCCATCAGACCACGCATACCGGCAAGCTGTGAGAAGTTTGAGATGTTACCACGCGCTCCAGAGTCCATCATCATAACGATTGGGTTCTTAGGATCTTGTGTTTCAATCAAGCGTTTTTCAAGAGCTTCTTTTGCTTCACGCCAAGTTGTTGTGACTGCTACATAACGGTCATCATCCGTCATCAAACCACGACGGAATGCTTTATTGATTTCTTCAACTTTGTGGTGAGCAGCATCAATGATTTCTTGTTTATTATCAATCACTGGGATATCTGCAATACCCACTGTAAGACCTGCTAAGGTTGAGTGATAATATCCAAGGTCTTTTAGACGATCAAGGAAGGCAGAAGTCTCAGTTGTACGAAGACGTTTAAAGGTCTCTGCAATAATATTTCCAAGATTTTTCTTCTTGAATGGAACATTTAACTCTAAGTCTGCAATAGCAGCTTTAATGTCTGAACCTGGCTCAAGGAAGTATTTATCTGGTGTTCCTTCTGTCAAGTTAGCATTATTTGGTTCTTGAAGATATGGAAGATCATCTGGAATAACCGCATTGAAAAGAATTTTACCAACTGTTGTGATCATAATTTTATGACGTTGGTTATCTTTCCAAGGTTTATTTGGCATACTATCAACAGCAATTCCCACACGTGAATGCAAATGAACATAACCATTACGATAAGCCATCACCGCTTCATCTGCATCCTTGAAGACCATTCCTTCACCCTCACGACCAGCATCTTCCATGGTCAAGTAATAGTTCCCCAATACCATATCCTGAGATGGAGTAACAACAGGTTTACCATCTTTAGGGTTCAAGATATGTTCAGCCGCAAGCATCAAAAGACGTGCTTCAGCTTGAGCTTCTTCTGACAATGGAACGTGAATCGCCATTTGGTCACCGTCAAAGTCGGCGTTATAGGCTTCACAGACAAGTGGGTGCAAACGAAGGGCTTTACCATCGATAAGAACTGGTTCAAAAGCTTGAATACCCAAACGGTGAAGAGTTGGTGCGCGGTTCAAGAGAACAGGGTGCTCTTTGATCACTTCTTCCAAGATATCCCAAATGCGATCATCCCCACGTTCAATCAAACGTTTTGCTGCTTTAACGTTTTGCGCAATATTTTTAGCTACAATTTCACGCATTACAAACGGCTTAAAGAGCTCAATGGCCATTTCACGTGGCACACCACACTGATACATTTTCAGAGTTGGACCAACAGCGATAACGGAACGTCCTGAGAAGTCAACACGCTTACCAAGCAAGTTTTGACGGAAACGTCCTTGCTTACCTTTAAGCATGTGACTGAGTGATTTAAGCGGACGGCTACCTGGTCCTGTAATAGGACGACCACGGCGACCATTATCAATCAAAGCATCTACCGCTTCTTGAAGCATACGCTTCTCATTTTGTACGATGATACCTGGAGCATTAAGCTCTAAAAGACGAGCCAAACGGTTATTACGGTTAATCACACGACGATAAAGGTCGTTTAAATCTGATGCTGCAAAACGACCACCATCCAATTGTACCATCGGACGAAGATCAGGTGGAATGACTGGCAAAATATTTAAAATCATCCACTCCGGTTTATTACCAGATTTATAGAAAGCATCTAAAACGTCTAAACGACGGACTGCTTTAATACGTTTTTGGCCAGAAGCTGTTTTAAGTTCTTCTTTTAACGTCGCAATTTCTGACTCAAGGTCAACACGCTTAAGAAGATCTTGAATAGCCTCAGCTCCCATCTTAGCGATAAAAGATCCTTGACCGTACTCTTGTAACTTTTCACGGTATTCTCTTTCTGTCAAGAGAGATTTTGCCTCCAGTGGGGTATCCATTGGATCAATCACCACATAGGCTGCAAAATAGATAACCTCTTCAAGCGCACGTGGACTCATATCAAGTGTTAATCCCATACGTGATGGAATTCCTTTAAAGTACCAGATATGTGAAACTGGAGCTTTTAACTCAATATGCCCCATACGTTCACGACGAACCTTAGCTCGTGTTACCTCTACACCACAGCGGTCACAGACAATACCTTTGTAACGAATACGCTTGTATTTTCCACACGAACATTCCCAGTCTTTTGTTGGACCAAAAATAACTTCATCAAAAAGTCCTTCACGTTCTGGTTTCAATGTACGGTAGTTGATAGTTTCAGGTTTTTTAACTTCACCATAAGACCATGAACGGACTTTATTTGGTGAGGCTAATGTGATTTGCATACTTTTAAAACGATTTACGTCAACCACTATTTATTACCTTTCTAAATCGAATCAAGAGGTTACCCTCTAAACTATTTCTTCATAACTAAATCAGACAGAAGAGAGTTTTTCCTCTCTTCTATCTTTAGTTAGCGTTAGTCTCTTTTCTCTTCTTCGCTTGCAAATTCAGCAGCTTCACGCGCTTGCTTTTCACGTGCTTTTTCAAGATCATCAACGTGCATCACGTCATCATCTTCTCCTTCATCAAGATCACGAAGTTCTACTTCATTATCATCTTCATCAAGGACACGCATATCAAGACCGAGTGATTGCAATTCTTTAACAAGAACGCGGAAGGATTCTGGTACACCAGGTTTTGGAATTGGCTTACCTTTTGTAATGGCTTCATAGGCTTTCAAACGACCTGTTACATCATCTGATTTGTAAGTCAAGATTTCTTGAAGAACATTTGATGCACCATAAGCCTCAAGAGCCCAAACCTCCATCTCACCGAAACGCTGACCACCAAACTGAGCTTTACCTCCGAGTGGCTGTTGTGTGACAAGTGAGTATGGTCCGACTGAACGGGCATGGAGTTTATCATCAACCATGTGGTGGAGCTTGATCATATACATGACCCCAACAGACACACGGTTATCAAAAGGCTCACCTGTACGACCGTCATAAAGGACTGTCTTAGCATCTGAATCCATACCTGCTTCACGAACAGTATCCCAAAGATCTTCTGATGAAGCTCCATCAAAGACTGGTGTAGCAACATGGATGCCCAAGTTACGTGCAGCCATACCTAAGTGAAGTTCCATAACCTGACCGATGTTCATACGTGATGGTACCCCAAGAGGGTTCAACATGATATCCACTGGTGTTCCGTCTGGAAGATACGGCATATCCTCAACAGGTACAATACGTGACACGACACCCTTGTTACCGTGACGTCCGGCCATCTTATCTCCAACTTTGATTTTACGTTTTTGAGCGATGTAAACACGTACCAGCATATTAACACCAGATTGTAGTTCATCACCGTTAGCACGTGTAAAGATTTTAACATCACGAACAACACCATCACCACCGTGTGGAACACGAAGTGATGTATCACGTACTTCACGTGACTTATCTCCAAAGATGGCATGTAATAAGCGCTCTTCGGCTGAGAGGTCCTTTTCACCTTTAGGTGTTACTTTACCAACAAGGATATCGCCCTCTTTAACCTCTGCACCAATACGAATAATTCCCATTTCATCGAGATCTTTAAGGGCTTCTTCACCGACGTTTGGAATTTCACGTGTAATTTCTTCAGGTCCTAACTTAGTATCACGTGTTTCACTTTCAAACTCCTCTAGGTGAACAGATGTGTAAACATCTTCTTTCACCAATCGTTCACTCATGATAACAGCATCCTCAAAGTTATAACCTTCCCAAGTCATGTAAGCGACAATTGGGTTTTGACCAAGAGCCATCTCACCTTTTTCCATGGAAGGACCATCTGCGATAAAGTCACCTTTTTCAACAATATCTCCCTCTTTAACTAGGGTACGTTGGTTGTAGGCAGTACCAGAGTTGGAGCGACGGAATTTTGTCACTTTGTAAACATCAAGTGAGCCATCCTCACGACGAACTTCAACACGATCAGCATCAGAATAGATAACTTTACCAGCATGTTGCGCAATCACAGCTGCTCCTGAATCATGTGCAGCTTGATATTCCATACCTGTACCAACATACGGTGCTTGTGGGTTGATCAATGGAACCGCCTGACGTTGCATGTTGGCACCCATGAGGGCACGGTTAGAGTCATCGTTTTCAAGGAAAGGAATACATGCTGTCGCAACCGCAACTACCTGTTTAGGTGAAACATCCATGTAATCTACAACACTTGATGGGAATTCTTGGTTATTACCTTGATGACGTCCCATAACAATTTCCTCTGCAAAAGTACCGTCTTCATTTAGTTTTGAATTAGCCTGTGCAACAGTGTATTCATCTTCTTCATCGGCTGTCAACCATACAATCTCATTTGTTACGGCACGCGTTTCTGGGTCAACCTTACGATACGGTGTTTGGATAAAGCCGTATTTATTTAAATGACCATAAGACGACAAGTTGTTAATCAAACCAATGTTTGGTCCCTCAGGTGTCTCAATGGGACACATACGACCATAGTGAGTATAGTGAACGTCTCGAACTTCATATCCCGCACGATCACGTGTCAAACCACCAGGTCCTAAGGCTGACAAACGACGTTTGTGAGACAACTCAGAAAGTGGGTTATGTTGGTCCATGAACTGTGACAACTGTGATGAACCAAAGAACTCTTTAATAGCTGCTGTAACTGGACGGATGTTAATGATTTGCTGTGGTGTCAAAACATCATTATCTTGCACAGACATACGCTCACGAACGTTACGTTCCATACGTGCAAGACCAATACGGAATTGGTTCGCAAGAAGCTCACCAACCGCACGAATGCGACGATTTCCTAGATGGTCGATATCATCCACTTTTCCAAGACCTTCTGCTAAGTTCAAGAAGTAGTTGATTTCAGCTAAGATATCAGCAGGAGTTACGATACGAACTTTATCATCTGGATTACCATTACCGATAATGGTGATGACGCGATCTGGATCATTCGGTGACACCACTTTAAATTTTTGAAGGATAACTGGCTCTGTTAAAACAGCATAGTCATTTGGAGTATAAACTAATTTATTCAAATCTCCATCCAAATGCTCTGCAATAGAATCAATGACTTTGCGTGTCATCACAGTTCCTGCCTCAACAAGAATCTCTCCTGTTTCAGGATCCACCAAATTCTCTGCAATCGTTTGGTTTAAAAGACGTGTCTTGACACTAAGCTTTTTATTGATTTTATAGCGTCCAACTGCTGCCAAATCGTAACGACGTGCATCAAAGAATCGAGCTATCAACAAACTACGTGAACTATCAGCGGTTTTAGGCTCTCCTGGACGAAGACGTTCATAAATTTCTTTAAGTGCTTCATCTGTGCGAGAATCGTTTGGATTTTTATGGGTATCTTTTTCAATCGTGTTACGAACCAAGTCGCCATCACCAAAGATATCAATAATTTCATCGTCACCTGAAAAACCAAGTGCTCGCACAAGTGTTGTAAATGGAATTTTACGAGTGCGGTCAATACGCGTATAAGCAATATCTTTTGAGTCAGTTTCTAATTCCAACCAAGCCCCACGGTTTGGGATAACAGTTGAGCCGTAACCGACCTTCCCATTTTTATCCACTTTATCATGGAAATAAACACCTGGTGAGCGAACCAACTGCGATACAATAATACGCTCAGCACCATTGATAATAAATGTGCCCATCTCTGTCATCAACGGGAAATCTCCAAAGAACACTTCCTGTGTCTTAATCTCTCCCGTTTCCTTGTTCACTAAGCGGAAAGTGACAAAAATTGGGGCTGAATAGTTTGCATCATGAGCACGCGCTTCTTCTAGAGTATATTTAGGCTCTTTTAGCTCATAACCAACAAATTCAAGCTCCATAGTGTCTGTAAAGTTTGACACTGGAAGCACATCTTCAAATACCTCTTTCAAACCTTGATCAAGGAAATCTTGGAATGAATCGGTTTGAATTTCAATCAAGTTTGGTAAATCAAGAACTTCTTTGATTCTTGAAAAGCTACGACGTGTACGGTGTTTCCCGTATTGAACTTCATGTCCTGCCAAGTTTTTAGCTCCTTTTTCTCTCAAAAATTTACTGAATCAGTAAACCACTATTTTCCAATTCTTTGTCCTAATTGTGAATTTTTAGAATCTTTATTTTTATGTTACAAAACATCATTTTCCTAAAAATAGGCACAAAAAGAGCAGCTAAATCTCCTTTATGAAAGTTTGATTTAACTGCTGTAAGCCCTGATTGGACAATATTTCAATCAAAGCAGACGACAAATACTCTATAGTATTATACCCTATTTTGATCATTTTGACAAGATTTCTAGTTGTTATTTGTAGAGGAACTTGATGTACGAGATGACCTTGTGCTACTTGAATTAGATGAGCCAACAATACTAGCCCATGCACTTTGACGATCAGCATCTGTCCCACCAATCATAAAGTCATAAGTAGTAACAGGTGCGCCATTTTTTGCCCAATAACTAGTGGTTGTCTCTCCATTAACGGTTACGCTCCGTCCATTGACTGAGACCGTTCCTGGTTTTTGTCCTGTTGACTTGAGAACCGTTGATTTAATCACGCTATCATCTAGCTGGAACTTCTGTCCAATTCCAAAAATGTTACTATCTGCTTGGTAAATACTATTAACCAAATTAGAGACATAGCGCGCTTGATTACTGTAAGAGGTTGAGGACATTGACGTATTATCATCATGTCCTGTCCATGACCCTAGAGTCACCGTTGGAGTTGATAGCATTAACCATGAGTCAACATAGGTATTACTTGTCCCCGTTTTACCAACCCAATCAGCACCTGCTAAAGTTGGATTAATCGATTTTAGATTATCTAAGAAAGGAGTCGTTGTCCCAGAGGTAATCACACCACGCATTAGGTCAACCATGATAGTCGCTGCTGCTGTTGAATAAACTTGGGTTGGAGTTGTATCGTACTCATAAATAACTGTCCCATCAGCTGCCGTAATTTTATCTACCATATGTTTCTCATGATATTCCCCTTTATTCGCCAGGGTTTGGTAGCCATTGGTTTGTTGAGCGACAGTCATATCAGCTCCCCCGCCCATTGGGAGACTTTCAATGCTATAATCTGGGATGTTATAGCCCATTTTTTCCATGTATCCTTGAACATTGACACCACTGGATTGAAGCAGTTTATACGTCCAAAAAGTAGGGATATTCCAAGACGTATTTAAAGCATCTTGAAGTGTCATGGCAGCTGTCCCCTTACTATCGTCGTGCATAATAGACTCCCCGCTAGAGAAGGTTGTCGGATAATTCGACAAAATACTTGCTGATCCCATTAAGCCCTGATCAATAGCTGGTGCGTATGCCAAAATTGGCTTAATACTTGAACCTGGTGAGCGTTCCGTATCAAATGCATGGTTATTTTGGTTAGTGCTATAATCACGACCACCAACAAACCCTAGAATAGCGCCTGTACTGTTATCCATAAGAACATTTCCCATTTCAACAGTACCAGTCCCATCGTCCAAAAGACTACCATATTGAGCTGCTGCTGTCTGCATAGCTTCGTAAATCCCTTTATTAATGGTTGTAGAAACGGTATAGCCTCCTAAACGTAGGGATTGGGCTGCTTTTTCCATATATGAACTTTGAACATCTTCATTTTTCAAATCAGCTTCTGAAACATTATCTTCCTTGATCAGATAGTCATACATGATTGTCTGTGCTTCAGAGAAGACCTCATGGTAAAGATAATCATGACTAACAGCTTCTGCAGCTTCTGGTTGTCTAAAGTCCTGTTTTATATCATATGCTTTGTAACTTTCATAATCTGATTGAGACAATACTCCTGCACGATACATACTGTATAAAACATTTTGTGAGCGTTTGATTCCTAAAGCCATTTCCTCATCACTTTTAAAACTACCGTCAGCATTATAAGGAGAATAGACAATTGGACTTTGTGGCAATCCGGCTAAAAATGCAGCTTGTGGAATCGTTAAATCTGCAGCAGATTTTCCGAAAATCCCTTGAGCAGCTTCTTCAATCCCAGCAATATTACGCCCTTGATAATTACGCCCAAAAGGAGAGACATTAAGGTAATCGGTTAAAATATTATCCTTATCCGTATAACGTTCCAAGGCTAAAGCATAGATAATTTCTTTCGATTTACGACTGAAGGTAGGATCATCTCCTAACACCTGTTGTTTGATTAATTGTTGCGTCAAAGTTGATCCACCACTGGTTTCACCCAGGCCCAGAACAGAGGTTAAAGTTGCTCTAAACACTGCCTTAGGCACTACACCATTATGGCTTTCAAAATTTTCATCCTCAGTTGCAATAACGGCTTTTTTGACATTTTCTGAAATAGCAGAGCTTTCAACTGGAGTACGTAATAAATCGGTATCAATATTCGCAATCAAACTCCCATCAGAGTAATTCATTTTTGAAATACGGGTCAAGGCATCAACCTGTGATACCAAAGACGTCTTACTTGGAATCTTGACATTTTCAATTTGGCTACCAAGATAGCCAAAAGCCATCCCCAGCCCTAACATAAATAATAAAAGTAATAACACATGAACGAAGTTAGACATCAACTTCATTGTCCGTAAAATAATAGCTCCAATATCTGACAAAGTAAACCTGTCCTTTGATTCTTTAGGAGCGGATGATTTTTTTAATTTAGACATAAAAACACCTCATTTTACATTATAGCAAAATTGCGAAAACCTTGCACTCACCAAGTTTTTTCTGCTATAATGGTCTAGAAACATTATAGAAATGGAGAAAGCTCATGAATATTTTCGAAGAACTCAAAGCACGTGGCTTGGTCTTTCAAACGACTGATGAAGAAGCCCTAGTAAAAGCATTAACAGAAGGGCAAGTATCCTATTATTCTGGCTACGACCCAACTGCCGACAGCCTGCATTTGGGGCATTTGGTACCAATCCTCGTCTGCCGTCACTTGCAATTAGCAGGGCACAAACCTTACGCTCTAGTTGGTGGAGCTACTGGTCTGATCGGTGATCCCTCTTTCAAAGACGCAGAGCGCAGCCTTCAAACCAAAGAAACGGTAGAGGGATGGGTTACTAAAATCCAAGGTCAACTCTCTCGTTTCCTCAATTTTGAAAATGGTGACAATAAAGCCGAAATGGTTAACAACTACGACTGGTTTGGAACTATTAGCTTTATCGACTTCTTACGTGATGTCGGAAAATACTTTACCGTTAACTACATGATGAGTAAAGACTCTGTCAAAAAACGTATCGAAACAGGGATTTCTTACACCGAATTCGCCTACCAAATCATGCAAGGCTATGATTTTTACGAACTCAACCGTACCCATAATGTTACCCTCCAAATCGGTGGTTCTGACCAATGGGGCAACATGACAGCAGGTACTGAATTGCTTCGCCGTAAAGCAGATAAAACAGGACATGTCATGACTGTTCCCCTCATCACAGACTCAACTGGAAAGAAATTTGGCAAATCAGAAGGTAACGCCGTTTGGCTAGATGCCGACAAGACCTCACCATATGAAATGTACCAGTTCTGGCTCAATGTCATGGACGATGATGCTGTCCGTTTCTTGAAAATCTTTACTTTCTTATCCCTTGATGAGATTGCAGAGATTGAGGAACAATTTAACGCTGCCCGTCATGAACGTTTAGCCCAAAAAATCTTGGCCAAAGAAGTTGTGACACTTGTACACGGTGAGGAAGCTTACAAGCAAGCTCTCAACATTACAGAGCAACTATTTGCAGGAAATATCAAAAACCTCTCTGCTAAGGAACTTAAACAAGGTCTTAGCAATGTACCAAACTACGCCGTACAAGCTGACGATAACCTTAATATCGTCGACATCTTAGTGACTGCTGGTATTAGTCCATCTAAGCGCCAAGCTCGAGAAGATGTCCAAAACGGTGCCATCTACATCAATGGAGAACGTGTACAAGATCTAGATTACAGCCTTTCTGACAGTGACAAGATTGACAACGAATTAACAGTTATCCGCCGTGGGAAGAAAAAATATTCTGTCTTGACCTACTAGGAGAACGACATGCAGAAGGTGAAAGAGAAGACAGAAAAACAAAAGGATTGGAATGACTACTTTGAACAAATGGCACAAGAGGCCAGCCTCCTTCATCCCGAGTTAGAAAAGCTATCTGCCAAGGAACAGCAAAAGGCTCTAGAACAAGTCTATCACGATGATGAAATACGTCGTGCCAAACGCTTGAAAGAACATATAGAGGTCTTCTCTGATGCTGTTATCGGAGTGATTATCACCATGATGTTATTAGAAATTCCGCTACCAAGCGATACCATTGATTTACATCATTTTTTAACAGGTATCCTTATCTTCTTTGTATCCTTTTTCATCGTAGCGGATTTTTGGTATGATAACCACAAGATTCTCGGCCAGATTGAACATGCAACTAGCAAAATCTTAATTGTTCAATTCAATTTTATGGCAACACTTGCTCTCATTCCCCTCTTTACAAGATGGATGATGGAAGGTATTACAACAAGTGCAGTTGTTGGATATGGTATTGTCACGATTGCAGTTAATCTTTGCCAGTCAATCTTAAATTATTTTGTCATACAAGAAAAGTTTTCTGGAACGACTTACACGCGCAAATTTGCCTCTGTCGCTCATTTACGTCAACTACTAACAGTTGCTATTTTCAACCTTACAGTTATTATATTTGCCTACTTTAACCCAACAGTTGCCTTTTATTTCTATATCTTAAGGCCAATAGTCTCCTTCTTAGGAGCTGCTTTCTTTGAAAAGAAACGCCAAGAACGACGAGAAAAATTTAAATCCCTTTACCAATAAAACGAGAGCCAAATAGCTCTCGTTTTTATTATACTCTGTTGCATAAAGAAAGAGATAGGATGAAGATCCGACCTCTCACCATTTTATATTACCAAACTTACGTTAGATTTTTAGTAGTCGATTAACTAGACTCACAAAAACAAATAAAATAATCAAAATCATAGTAATCGTGGCGCTAGCAGGAGTCTCAGCCCAGTAAGACAAGAAGATTCCTCCAATCATGGCAATCACACTAATCAACATCCCAATAAAAATAACAGCCTTAAAACTCCGACCCAATCTCATAGCAATACTAGCTGGTAAAACCATAATAGTAGAAACAAGTAATGCTCCCGCTGCTGGTATCATTAAGGCGATTGCAACACCAGTCACAATATTAAAGGCAATTGACATCGCCCGAACTGGTAATCCATCAACAAAAGCAGTGTCTTCATCAAAAGTTAAAATATACATGGGACGAATAAATAAAAATGTCAGTAGAACAATAATAGCTGCGATAAGAAATAAAGCTATTACTTGTTCTTGACTAATCGTAATAACCGAGCCAAACAAATATTGATCCAAACTTAAACTGCTAGAATTATCTGCCTTACTCATAATAATAAGAGATAATGCCAGTCCCATCGACATCAAAATAGCTGTTGAAATTTCCATGTAATGCTTATAAACTGTTCTCAGATACTCCAGCACTATTGCTGCAATAACAACAACTATAATAGTCGTCCAAGTGGGAGAAACTCCTAAAACCACACCAACAGCCACACCTGATAAAGAAACATGGCTTAAGGTATCACTCATCAAGCTCTGGCGACGCAAAATCAAAAAAATTCCTAATATAGGCGCAAAAATGCTCATAGCAGCCACAGCCAGCAAAGCTCGCTGCATAAAATCATAAGCTAAAATATCCATCATGCTTCCTCACCTCTTTCATCTCTATCGTGGACATTAAAACAACGCCATGGTAGATCTTGATTTCGTACGAGGTGGATATTACGATTAGTGTAATCACTCACTTCATCGGGATCATGTGTGATCATCAAAACAGATTTTCCATGATTTTTCACACTATGTGACATCAATTGATAAAATGTTTTTGCCGTACCAGCATCCATTCCCGTTGTTGGTTCATCTAGCACAAAAATATCGGGATCACTGGCAAACATACGTGCAATCACGACACGTTGTTTTTGACCACCACTAAGAGCACCAATTCGCTTATGACGATTTTCCCACATTCCAACTGATTCTAAACTAACTTTGATATGCTCTTCATCATGTTGCGTCAACCGTCGAAACCAGCCCTGTCTAGGGTAGCGTCCAGATTTAACAAATTCATAAACTGTCGAAGGGAAGCCGGCATTAAAGCTAGCAATTTGTTGCGGCAAATAAGCAATGCGCAATTTTTTTCCACTAGTATTGTGCTTTGCAATTTCAACCAAACCTACCTTAGGTTTTAAGATTCCCAAAGTCGCTTTAATCAAGGTAGATTTTGCCGCACCATTTTCTCCTGTTAAAGTAACAAACTCCCCACTATCCAAATGATAATTAATATGCTCTAATACAGGATCAGCATCATATTGAAATGACAAATCTGTTACAGTTATATATCTCATGATTCCCCTAACTCCTTACTTAAATCATCTAAAAATCGATAAATAATACTCTTTTCACTATTTGAATATCTTTTTAACAATTCCCCATATGCTCCCAAAGTCTCCTCGTGATGATGACGATGCTCTTCTGCAATAGGTCTCGCTTCATCCGTCAACACAAAATATGTCACTCGAGCATCCTTAGTATCCTTCTGAGTCTCTAAAAGCCCCATACGCACTAAAGATTTTACTGCCTTAGTCACAGCTGCCTGAGAAATATGTAAATGTTTCGCCAGCTCCGAGTTAGTCAACTGCTTTTCAGATAATAGCATTAAAATATGCTCCTGAGTATTGGTCACCTTAACGTCACTACGACAATCTCCAATCAACAGCTCATGTTGATTTTCAGCCTTTAACAAAATATAATTCAGCGTCTGATCCAATTTAATTGATAATTTTTCCACAGCCTATTTCCTTAACCAGTTAATTTAATACTCCTACATCATAACATAAAAATAGTAAGGTAGCAATGATGTTTCGTCTATTTCTTGCTCTCTGAGTGTAAAAATAGGCAAAAGTAATTTTGAAAGATCAACTACTTATTAGTAATAGTAGTTCTGACAATCAATCCCTAAGTCACACAAGTTCTCAAAACTAAGTATTCTTATTTAAAACTCTACCTCTTTTTTCAACTTTTAATCCCTACCAATTAACAAGTAAATTCTGAAAATCACAGCTGCTTCAGACAATTGTCGTGAGATAGGTTCTCACGACTCAACAGTATTACCTATAATGGACGTCTCTATTTCTAACTATAAGACTTAAACTTCTTTTAAAGTGTTCTGACTTTATAAACTTCTTTACAAAAGCCTCTCATACTATTTACTACACGATTAGCCTGCTTCTCACTACGACAAACAGCAAAAACTGTTGGACCACTTCCTGTCATCAAAGCCACATCTGCCCCAGCTTCTACCATTTTCTCCTTAATACGATTAATAAAGGGTTTCTTAGCAATACTAATAGATTCAAGGGAATTCCCCATATAATTCACCATGGCATCATAATTTTTTTCTAAAATAGAAACTCTTAAATTTTCAATATCAACATGGCTTAGAGAATCCATACTTAGATCAGAAAAAACTGTTCGTGTTGAAATACCAAAATTTGGTTTGACTAATACTACCCAAAATTTAGGAACACATTCTAAAAGTGATACCTCATTACCCCAACCTGAGACTAACGCACATCCACCATATACGCAATAAGGAACATCTGTTCCAATTTTTCCACCAATTTCAGCTAACTCTTCCAACGACAAATTTAAGTTCCACAATTTATTTAAAGCACGTAAAGTTGCCGCAGCATTGCTAGAGCCTCCTCCCATACCAGCACAAACCGGTATTTTTTTCTCTAACACTACTTTAACACCCGATCTGATATTATACTTCTCCTTAAGTAACTGACAGGCCTTATAAACATCATTTTTAGAATCCGAAGGAATTCGAGTAGAATTGGTTTCAATCACAATCTCATCTTCACTCAAGCTAGAAACCATAACATAATCATTCAGATCAACACTCATCATAATCATTGACAGCTCGTGAAGCCCATCTTGTCGTTTACCAATAATATCTAAACCAAGATTTATTTTTGCTGGTGCCTTCTCAATAACCTGCATCTCATCTCTATCCTCCATCAAGTAATATTGTCCATTATAACAAATTATTATTTTTTATAATAGGGTTAAATAAATGATTTCCCTCCCTATCTTTACACATTAATTGGGCTCTATAATTTCTGTAGTGGGTAAAACCACTATGGAGATTATAGAGCCTTTTTGAGTATAGAAAAAAGTCCCATATGACCTATAATGAAAAGCGACGAAACTGACATTAGAAAGACTCACATGGGACAACTAAATCTTATCACAAATTTCTTAGCATTAAAGACCAAAATATCCTTATCACTGATGAATTCGATAGGGGAACTCACTTAGAACTCCACGGTCGCTTGGATTACACAGCCCCTAAATGCCCTTCCTGCAAGGAACAAATGGTCAAATACGACTTCCAAAAAGCCTCCAAAATTCCCTACCTAGAAACTGCTGGCTATCCCTTGCTGATCCGCCTTCGAAAGTGTCGTTTCAAGTGCAAGGAATGTGGGAAAATAGCGGTCTCTGAAACTCCTCTTGTCAAGAAGAATCACTAAATCTCTGTCGCTGTTAACCAGAAGATCGCCCAATTGCTCATCGAAAATCAAGCAATGACACATATCGCACACAGGCTATCCATCTCAACATCATCAGTTATTCGAAAACTCAATGAGTTCAAGTTTGAAACAGATTGGAATACCTTACCTGAGGTGATGAGCTGGGACGAGTATGCCTTCAAGAAGAGGAAGATGAGCTTTATCGCACAAGATTTCAACTCCCAAAATGTCATTGCCATCCTTGACGGAAGAACTCAAACCACCATCCGAAATCACTTTATACGATATCCTAGAAAGGTTAGAAATCAGGTCAAAGTCATTACCATGGATATGTTCAGTCCCTATTATCAACTTGCCAAACAACTATTTCCAAATGCCAAGATTGTACTCGACCGCTTTCACATTGTGCAACACCTTAGTCGTGCTATGAACCGTGTCCGTATTCAAATTATGAATCAATTCGATAGAAAATCGCAGGAATACCGAGCTTTGAAACGCTACTGGAAATTGATACAACAAGACAGTCATAAACTCAGCGATAAACGATTTTATCGCCCTATGTTTCGGATACACTTGACTAACAAGGAAATTCTAGAAAAACTCCTATCTTACTCAGATGAACTACGACAGCACTATGAACTCTACCAACTTCTCTTATTCCATTTCCAAGAGAAAAATTCAGGTCATTTCTTCCAACTCATCGAACAGGAAATAGCCACTGTTAATCCTATTTTCCAGACAGTATTTAAGACATTTCTAAAGGACAAGGTTTTGAATACCCTGTTTTGAATACCCTAGAGTTGCCTTATTCTAACGCCAAGTTAGAAGCTACTAACAATCTCATCAAAGTCATTAAGCGAAATGCCTTTGGTTTCAGGAACTTTGAAAACTTTAAGAAACGCATTTTGATTGCCTTAAACATAAAGAAAGAGAGAACGAATTTCGTCCTCTCTAGGTGTTAGCTTTTCATCTACCCACTACAGTTGACAAAGAGCCATTAATTTATAAAACTAAAGAAAAATTAAAAAACGCTGAAATAAATCAACGTTTTTTAATATCAATTATACCGGCGGCCGGGGTCGAACCGGCACGTCCTTGCGGACACTGGATTTTGAGTCCAGCGCGTCTGCCAATTCCGCCACGCCGGCATAACTAACTGGGGTAGCTGGATTCGAACCAACGCATGAGGGAGTCAAAGTCCCTTGCCTTACCGCTTGGCTATACCCCAATTAAAGGCGAGTGAGGGGAATCGAACCCCCGAATGTCAGAGCCACAATCTGATGTGTTAACCACTTCACCACACCCGCCATATTAATAGTAACACGGGCAGTAGGAATTGAACCCACACTGAAGGTTTTGGAGACCTTAGTTCTACCTTTAAACTATGCCCGTATAATGGAAAGAGAGGGATTCGAACCCCCGAACCCGAAGGAGCGGATTTACAGTCCGCCGCGTTTAGCCTCTTCGCTATCTTTCCAAAAATTAAATTATAATGGCGCGAGACGGAATCGAACCGCCGACACATGGAGCTTCAATCCATTGCTCTACCAACTGAGCTACCGAGCCATGTCCACAATAGGTTATTGCGGGAGCAGGATTTGAACCTACGACCTTCGGGTTATGAGCCCGACGAGCTACCTAGCTGCTCCATCCCGCGATATTAAAACAAAAAGGAGGATGTGGGATTCGAACCCACGCACGCTTTTAAACGCCTGACGGTTTTCAAGACCGTTCCCTTCAGCCGGACTTGGGTAATCCTCCATTTATATATAAATTTATAGTCCGTACGGGATTCGAACCCGTGTTACCGCCGTGAAAAGGCGGTGTCTTAACCCCTTGACCAACGGACCATATTATATAATGGGCACGAGTGGACTCGAACCACCGACCTCACGCTTATCAGGCGTGCGCTCTAACCACCTGAGCTACGCGCCCAAGCATTATTGCTTGGAAGAACAATTTGTTCAAGCGGGTGACGAGAATCGAACTCGCGACAACAGTTTGGAAGACTGTAGTTTTACCACTAAACTACACCCGCATATAAATGGGAGTTAACGGGATCGAACCGCTGACCCTCTGCTTGTAAGGCAGATGCTCTCCCAGCTGAGCTAAACTCCCTTTAGCTAAGCGACTTCCCTATCTCACAGGGGGCAACCCCCAACTACATCAGGCGTACTAGGGCTTAACTGCTGTGTTCGGCATGGGAACAGGTGTATCTCCTAGGCTATCGTCACTTAACTAGCGAATGGTTTGACCACTCAAAATTGAATATCTATACTCTATCAAGAAAACCGTACGCTGTCAATACTGACGTCGTTGAATTTTATCAATTGTATTCGAACTAAAAAACTAGTGATTTAGACAAATCGCCTTGAAGTCTCAACGACTTCCGCGTTGAGTTTCTAAAATCATACGCTTTTCTTTACGTTCTCATTACTTAGTTTGGATAAGTCCTCGAGCTATTAGTATTAGTCCGCTACACATGTCACCATGCTTCCACTTCTAACCTATCTACCTGATCATCTCTCAGGGCTCTTACTGATATAAAATCATGGGAAATCTCATCTT
>NZ_JBRUDG010000021.1:0-29674 GCF_053203725.1 Streptococcus porcorum
TGGCAATGAGGACAGCTAGGACTGTCGTAATCTAGCTTTGCCCTGATCTCTAGATGGGTTTGATGTTTCAAAACGAATAGAATTTTAATGTTTTTATCTTTGATTCCGATAAGTTCTGTGGTATGATAAAGTTGTTCCGTATGAATCCTTTCTAATGAGTTGTTTGAACGCTTTTCATTATAGGTCATATGGGACTTTTTTTCTACACTCAAAAAAACTCCATAATTTCCAGGTGGGTTTACCCACTACAGAAATTATAGAGCCACCAAAATGGGGCAACTCTTATAAACTATTGATCGCTGCTTCATAATTTGAGATAGCTTTTTTTGCGTTTTCTTGGTTAGTGTGCCAATAAACATTTTCAGTCATCATCAAGTTAGACTGTCCTAGTCTGTGTTGTAGATCTTCGGGGCTAGCTTGAGCGTAGAGCATCATTGTTGTATGTGTATGATGGAAACCATGGAATGATACATTAGTCATGCCAGCAGCCTTAAAATGCTTATTTAGGCGTTGTCTTAAATTATAAGTATAAGCATACTTTTCTGTAAATACAGAGAATACAACTGTTTCAGACCGCCCTAGTTGTCATGATTGGACTTGTTGGTGGTTTTTGTATTGCTTAAGCATGAGTAAGGTAGCATTGTCTATTGATATATCACGATAACCAGCGCTTGATTTAGGCGAGTTTATTTCTTGGTATCGGTTGAGTGTCTTGTTGATGCTGATAATACCATTGTCTAGGTCAATATCAGACCATTCAAGATCTAAAGCCACATCGATACGGCAACTAGTAGCTAATAAAGTCTTGTATAGGACAATATCAAATAGATTTTCATAGTTTGATTGGTCTGAGGTATCGAGATAATTAAGAAATTGTTTTAGTTATTTGTTGTCCAGGTATTTTACACCAGCTTTTTCTTTTTGTCGCTTACGTGGCACAATAACATCATTAGCTGGGTTGTATTGTATTAGTTGCATTGCGACAGCGTATTTTAAAATTAGATAGACACTTGCATAGTAAATTTTTTGATCATTCTTTTTGATTTTATCTTTGATATTCATGTATTTGTATCTTTCTTTCCATCAGCAGGCAAGACACGTGGTTTTGTTAGGTATTTAAAAATACGCTACTGTCAAGCAGATAACAGATATTAGGGTACAAACAAGCGAAACTGATATTTTAGAGGCTGTAAAATAGGTTTATGTGCATAATCACATGAATGTTATCGGAGCTTGTCAGCGTATATTCTTTATTAGCCAATCGCCGGCTTATGAGAAGTTGAATAAGTGGTTTGATACCTATTCTGATTTGTATTTTAGCATTGTACCTTTGCCTAATATGGGGGTATATCATGAAATGGTAGACGTCTAGCTGAATTGTGTGATATAATAGTTTTAAGCACAAGGAGTAGTATATAGGGATTACACCTTGATGGAGGAGATTCCGGTTCGAATCCGAGCTATTGTGCTAGTATCTAAGAAATAAGGTGCTATTTTTTTCTGTTGACATAAGAGGGATTTATGGATATAATATTAAAGTTTTTGCTTATATGTTGACAAAAATTATTGAATAAGATACATTTAGATTGTCTATATAATATTAGTGTTATATGGGATGGTGACTGTAGAAAAGTATATTTTTTAGATATAGCATTTGATTTTCTAATTTAAACGCTATTTGAAAAGTTTAGATAGAATAGATTAATGTTGATGGGGTTGTCATTAAAAAATAAATATGAGACTGAATATTACTGAGTAGGATGTTTGATATAGAAAGGTATTTTATATATTTATTTATGGATGTTTCATGGTTGGAGCCGTTAAAAGGCTATTTGTCGTACCAAGTTCCTATAGGAGTTTTTTTAATTTTCCTTTTGTCGTCAGTAATGCTTTATTTGATTTCTACTGCTCATATTAGGAAAACTACGAAGATATCAATGGAATCTTTACAAGGGGGCAATAAAGATTTAAGAGACCATATTGACCAATTAATGACAGATAATACAAATTTAAGAAATAATATTAACCAATTGATGACAGATAATACAAATTTAAGAAATAAAATAAATCATTGAGGAAAACATAGAATATAAGAAATTGGGTGAATATCATGAATTATGAAATGTTGACTTTTATAATATCTTCTCTCATACTTTTACTAGCTTTTGTATATGACTTTTATAAAAATATAGAGTTTAGAAATGAGGCACTCTACCTAGTTCATGAAGATGTACTTTCCACCTCACTAGCTTTAGAAAATGATTTTCAAGAGAAATATCCAGTATTTTATGGAGTAGTTAAAACGTTTGAGGGGAAAGAATTTAGGAGAATTTTTTCAGACCTTAATTCAATACAAAAAGTACCAAATAAAGAATTAATTCCTTTAAAAAAGGACATGAAAAAGATTGTTGAATCTGGAAGTGATCGTGAGAAGCTAATTCTGGGGTGGTATTTTGTAACATGTGATTTGATTGTAGAAATGAAAAAATCAGAGCATAAAGTATTTAAAGAAGAGAGAATTAAAAAGGAAATTTTTGAAGAAAATAGAAAAGCAACTGTGATTACTGATATTGATAAGTTAGATTCAGGGGTTTGTTACGCCTGAATGTCTTTTAAAATTATTAAAAGACACCTTGAGAGGTGTCTTTTTCTTGCCTGTTGAACTCATCAATTTAATACCTTTTTTATTCCCCCTCTAGTATGTTGTAATTATTTGTATTTTACGTTTTAGAATTAAAAAGGTAAAAAGTGGGTTAATAATTTAGCGTATTTTCTTGAACTATTTGACAGTTTCATAACTTGAAAAAATAATCTCTTATTGAGTTAAATGGGCAAAAGCCCAAGGAGAAAAGCACTCTAGAACTATGTTCTAGGTGCTTTTTTATTTTTGATTTCGCCCAGTTTTCCTCGTATAAAATGATTTAAAAATAAAGTGGGATGCTAGAAGGCTTCTGATTTGATCAGTAGTGGTACTTAAAAAGTATATTTTTTCACAAAGTTTTTTCTCGGATAAAAGGTTAATTTAAAGTAAAGAAAGCGGTTCAATTATTTGCACTTTGTGAAATTTTACAATATCATAGAGGAGTAAAATGATTTCGGAGGCGAAAAATGAAAACGTTAACAAAAGAAACACATTTAGAGATGTATTTGAAAATGCAACGGATTCGTGAATTCGATATGCGCATCAATAAATTAGTCCGTCGAGGTTTTGTTCAAGGGATGACCCATTTTTCAGTTGGTGAGGAAGCTGCTAACGTTGGAGCTGTTCAACACTTAACTTATGATGACATCTTTTTCTCTAACCACCGTGGACATGGTCAATCTATTGCTCAAGATATGGACTTAAATGCCATGATGGCTGAATTGGCTGGTAAAGTTACAGGTGTGTCTAAAGGACGCGGGGGTTCTATGCACTTGGCAGACTTTGAAAAAGGGAATTATGGAACCAATGGTATTGTTGGTGGGGGCTATGCGATGGCAGTTGGTGCAGCCTTAACTCAACAATATAAAGGAACAAATAATATCGCAGTAGCCTTTTCTGGTGATGGTGCAACTAATGAAGGGTCATTCCATGAGTCTGTTAATATGGCAGCAACTTGGAAATTACCAGTGATCTTTTTCATCATTAATAATGGCTACGGTATTTCGATGGACATCAAAAATGCTACCAATACACCTCACCTTTACACTCGGGCAGAAGCTTATGGCATTCCTGGATTTTATGTTGAGGATGGAAATGATGTATTAGCTGTATATGAAACCATGGAAAAAGCTGTTGAGCATGTTCGTGGTGGTAATGGACCAGCTATTGTTGAAGTGATTTCTTATCGTTGGTTTGGTCATTCAACTGCTGATGCAGGTGTTTATCGTACGAAAGAAGAAGTGGATGAGTGGAAGAAAAAAGACCCACTAATTAAATATCGCAACTACTTGGTTGAAAACGAGATCTCAACTCATGAGGAACTTGATGCGATTGATGCACAGGTGGTTAAAGAAGTGGATGATGCCTATGAGTTTGCGGTAAACAGTCCAGATCCAGATTTAGCGGTAGCCTATGAAGATATCTGGGTAGATTAAACATCATAAAAAGATACTATTTATTGGTAAGAGGAAAGGAATTGAACCGAATGGAAAGCTGAGGATTTTGTCTTCAACTCTCTAATCGGTTTTGGTAATAAAAATATGGCTGAAACAAAAGTAATGGCTTTGCGTGAAGCAATTAACCTTGCCATGAGCGAGGAAATGCGTAAGGATGAAGATATTTTCTTAATGGGAGAAGATGTCGGTGTTTATGGTGGTGACTTTGGAACCTCAGTAGGAATGTTAGCAGAATTTGGTGAAAAACGTGTGCGTGATACTCCAATTTCTGAAGCAGCAATTGCAGGAGCTGCCGTTGGTGCGGCTATTACAGGATTGCGTCCTATTATTGATTTGACCTTCATGGACTTTATTACTATTGCATTAGATGCTATTGTGAACAATGGTGCTAAAAATAACTACATGTTCGGTGGTGGGTTGAAGACACCTGTAACTTATCGTGTGGCATCTGGATCAGGTATTGGATCGGCAGCACAACATTCTCAGTCCTTGGAAGCATGGCTAACGCACATTCCAGGGATTAAGGTGGTAGCTCCTGGAAATGCTAATGATGCAAAAGGGTTGTTAAAATCATCTATTCAAGACAATAACATTGTGATTTTTATGGAGCCAAAAGCACTTTACGGCAAAAAAGAAGAGGTTACTCAAGATCCTGATTTTTATATTCCACTTGGAAAAGGTGAGATTAAGCGTGAGGGAACTGATTTAACGATTGTTTCCTACGGCCGTATGCTAGAGCGTGTTTTAAAAGCTGCTGAGGAAGTAGCTGTAGATGGCATCAACGTAGAAGTTGTTGACCCACGTACACTTATCCCATTAGACAAGGAATTAATTATTGATTCTGTTAAAAAGACAGGAAAGTTGATGCTTGTTAACGATGCCTATAAAACAGGTGGCTTTATTGGAGAAATCGCAACAATGGTCACAGAAAGTGAAGCGTTTGATTACCTTGATCATCCTATTGTCCGTTTAGCTAGTGAAGATGTTCCTGTTCCGTATGCACGTGTCCTTGAGCAAGCAATGCTCCCAGATGTTGAAAAGATTAAGACTGCAATCTACAAGATGGTCAATAAAGGAAATTAAGATAATGAAGATGAGGGCATCAGCCCTTTGTCTGTTATTATCTGATCAGATTAATAAAAGATATTTTGTAAGCTGTGTAGCATAAAAATAAAGGAAGGGGAGTGGGGCATCTCATTACAGTCTTTCAGTAATTAGTCAGGCTGGAAAGAGAGGTCTTATGTATCATAATTATGGCAATAGAAATTATTATGCCTAAACTCGGTGTGGACATGCAAGAGGGTGAAATCATCGAGTGGAAGAAAAAAGAAGGAGATGAGGTCAAAGAAGGTGAAATTCTTCTTGAAATCATGTCTGATAAAACCAATATGGAACTGGAAGCCGAGGACACAGGAGTTCTTGTCAAAATTGTTCGTGGTGATGGTGAAACAGTTCCAGTAACGGAAGTGATTGGCTATATTGGTGAGGCTGGTGAAGTAGTTGGGGATACTCCTACTGCTGAAGTTAGTCCTGCCGTTGCGATTGAAGAAGTTCCAGCTGGACGAGCTCCTGTTGTTGTGACACCACTTGTCGCAAAAGCCCAAGGTGCTGGTAAAGTTAGAGCAACTCCAGCTGCTCGGAAACTAGCTAATGAATTGAATATTGATTTAGGCCTTGTACCAGGAACAGGACCTAAAGGCCGTGTTCATAAATCTGACGTTGAAGATTTTAAAGGAGCCGCTCCTAAAGCCACACCACTTGCTGCTCGTATTGCAGCAGATAAGGGAATTGATTTGTCAACAGTGACAGGAACAGGTGTTAACGGAAAAATCCTAAAAGAAGATGTTCTTGCGCTGATTGAACCAGCTAACGTCGAAGAAAAAGTAGTTGAGGCTGTTGTGGCTAAAGAAGAGTCTGTCAAAGAATTGCCAGAGGGTGTAGAAATTATCAAGATGAGTCCGATGCGTAAGGCTATTTCAAAAGGTATGGTACATTCATACTTGACGGCGCCAACCTTTACCCTTAACTATGATATTGATATGACGAATCTGATGGCTCTTCGTAAGCAGGTACTCGAGCCTATTATGAATAAAACAGGTTTAAAAGTGACTTTTACTGATTTAATAGGTTTAGCTGTAACACGAACACTAATGAAAGAAGAGCACCGTTATTTAAATGCTTCTTTAATCAATGATGCTACTGAAATTGAGTTACACCAATTTGTGAATATTGGTATTGCCGTTGGTCTAGATGAAGGTTTAGTTGTTCCAGTTGTACATGGTGCGGATAAGATGACTCTATCAGAATTTGTTGTGGCATCAAAAGATGTCATCAAAAAAGCACAGACTGGTAAGTTAAAAGCAGCAGAAATGTCAGGTTCAACCTTCTCTATTACCAATCTGGGAATGTTTGGTACGAAATCGTTTAACCCGATTATCAATCAGCCGAACTCAGCCATTTTAGGAGTTGCTGCAACGGTTCCAACACCTGTTGTAGTAGATGGTGAAGTCGTTGTGCGTCCGATTATGGCGATGTGCTTAACCATTGACCATCGTATCGTTGATGGGATGAATGGAGCTAAGTTTATGGTTGACTTGAAAAACTTGCTTGAAAATCCATTGGAACTATTAATCTGATAAGGTTTTCATTGATCAAAAATAAAAGAATAGACGTTTCTGAATAGAAAATAAAGAAAGGATGTAGGACGAGTTCGTGATATTGTAACACGAACTAAATGCTAGGATGATAATGGTAAGATATAGGGCTCTCTGTGTTGCAGACGTCTGAGCTTTCCTTGACGACAGTCTTTGAAAGTTTTAATTGTCTTGACGTGGATGATCTACGAGATCAAAGATTTCTGACTTATCGAAAATTCTACCGCATTTTAACGTTCTTTGTATCATAATTATGGCAATTGAAATTATTATGCCCAAACTTGGCGTGGACATGCAAGAGGGTGAAATTATTGAATGGAAAAAGCAAGAAGGAGATGAGGTCAAAGAGGGGGATATTCTTCTTGAAATCATGTCTGATAAAACCAATATGGAACTTGAAGCTGAGGATTCAGGTGTCTTGGTGAAAATTGTGCGTGGTAATGGTGAAACAGTTCCAGTAACGGAAGTTATCGGTTATATCGGTGCTGCAGGTGAGGTAGTAGAAGATGCAGCTACAACACCAGAGGTAGCTCAAGCAACTGCTGATTTGAAAGCAGCAGGTTTAGAGGTTCCAACTGCTCCAGCATCGGTGGCAGAAGAAGCACCAAAAGTTGCACTAGCTGAAAATGAATACGATATTATTGTTGTCGGTGGAGGTCCTGCGGGTTATTATGCAGCGATTCGTGGTGCACAATTAGGTGGTAAGATTGCCATTGTTGAAAAATCAGAGTTTGGTGGAACTTGTTTAAACAAGGGTTGTATCCCAACTAAGACTTATCTTAAAAATGCAGAAATCCTAGATGGTCTTAAGATAGCTGCTGGGCGAGGGATTAACTTAGCCTCAACCAATTACACCATTGATATGGACAAAACAGTTGATTTTAAAAATCAAGTTGTCAAAACGCTTACTGGTGGTGTTCAAGGTCTCTTGAAAGCCAATAAAGTAACCATCTTTAATGGTCTAGGTCAAGTCAACCCAGATAAGACGGTAACCATTGGTGGTGATACGATTAAGGGACGAAATATTATCCTTGCTACAGGATCTAAGGTATCACGTATCAATATTCCAGGTATTGATTCTAAACTGGTTTTAACTTCTGATGATATCCTTGATCTTCGAGAAATTCCAAAATCACTCACTGTTATGGGTGGTGGTGTTGTCGGTGTGGAACTTGGCTTGGTTTATGCTTCCTACGGTACAGAAGTCACTGTTGTAGAGATGGCAGATCGTATCATTCCTGGTATGGACCGTGAAGTTTCTGTAGAACTTCAAAAAGTGCTATCTAAAAAAGGAATGAAATTCCTAACCTCTGTTGGTGTGGAAGAAATTATTGAAGCTAATAATCAGCTTACCATTAAACTTAATGATGGTTCAGAAATCATCTCTGAGAACGCCTTATTGTCAATCGGACGTGTCCCACAATTAGCTGGACTTGAAAATCTTAACCTTGAACTTGATCGTGGTCGTATTAAGGTAAATGCTTATCAAGAAACTTCTATTCCAGGGATCTATGCTCCAGGTGATGTTAACGGTACAAAAATGCTAGCTCACGCAGCTTATCGTATGGGTGAGGTGGCAGCAGAAAATGCTATGCGTGGTAATCATCATAAAGCCAAGTTGGACTACACGCCAGCTGCTGTTTATACTCATCCAGAGATTGCTATGGTTGGTCTGACAGAAGATCAGGCACGTGAACAATATGGCAATGACATTTTGATTGGACGTTGTTCATTTGCAGGTAATGGTCGTGCGATTGCTTCTAATGAGGCACATGGTTTTGTTAAAGTGATTGCAGATAGTAAATACCACGAGATTTTAGGTGTTCATATTATTGGACCTGTTGCTGCGGAAATGATTAACGAAGCGGCAACTATTATGGAATCAGAATTGACAGTTGATGATGTTGTAGCCTCTATTCATGGGCATCCTACCTTCTCAGAGGTCATGTATGAAGCCTTTTTAGATGTTTTAGGCGTAGCCATCCACAACCCTCCAAAACGTAAATAATCATCTTAATTAAAGTTTATAAAAAATAAGAAGGTATAGTTCTCAAGTTTTGTCGGAGCTATACCTTTTTGATTATTAGAGATCCTAGGCCATCTGATGCTTTTGTAATCTCAATACTTGTGTTTTGATACCGTTTGCATTAAAATAGAAGTATCTTTTTTATAGGAGACTAGAAATGAAATATATTGTCAATAAGAGTAATAATCCTGCTTACAACATTGCTCTTGAAGCTTATGCTTTTAAAGAGTTGCGTGATGAGGATGAGATTTTCATTCTTTGGATAAATGAACCTGCTATCATTATTGGGAAGCATCAAAATACTATTGAGGAAATTAATAAGGAATATATAGATGAGCATGGTATCCATGTTGTTCGTCGCCTATCAGGTGGTGGCGCTGTTTATCATGATCTAAATAATTTGAACTATACCATTATTTCCAATAAAGCTGATGAGGGAGCTTTTGATTTTAAAACCTTTTCTCAACCTGTTATTGAAACTTTAGCAGATTTAGGGGTCACTGCTGAATTTACTGGTCGAAATGATCTTGAAATTGACGGGAAGAAATTTTGTGGAAATGCCCAGGCTTACTCTAATGGTCGCATGATGCACCACGGTTGTTTGCTATTTGATGTTGATATGACCGTTTTAGGAAATGCCTTAAAAGTGAGCAAGGATAAAATTGAGTCTAAAGGTGTCAAATCTGTTCGTGCACGGGTGACGAATATTTTAAGTGAGTTACCAGAAAAAATTACAGTTCACGAATTTTCTGATAAAATCTTAGAAAAAATGAAAGAGCATTATCCTGACATGACAGAATATGTTCTATCAGAAGATGAGTTGGCTAAGATTCAAAAATCTGCCGATGAACAGTTTGGGACATGGGAGTGGACTTATGGTGCGGCACCAGAGTACACCATCTCTCGTAGTGTCCGCTATCCAGCAGGTAAAGTAACTATTTATGCAAATGTTGATAAATCGGTGATTAAATCGATTAAGATTTATGGGGATTTCTTTGGTATCAAGGATGTGAAAGATATTGAAGATCTTCTTGTTGGTGTTCGTTATGAGTATCAAGATATTTTAGAGACCTTAAAAACAATTGATACAACAGAATACTTCTCACGCATGACAGTTGAAGAAGTTGCCAAAGCTATTGTTGCTTAATTGATAGTATATGATTTAATGCTCAATATTTAAAATAACCACTTATCAAAGAACAAGATAATGGCAGTGTTCTTTATAAGCAGTTATTTTGACTTTGGTGGACGAAAATCTAACTCCAAGAGAGAATGAAATGTGTTCTCTCTTTTTTATGTTTAGGGTATTTAATAACTGCTTTTTAAAGTTTTAAAAGTTCCTAAAACCAGAGGCATTTCTCTTAATAACTTTGACCTACTTTCAGGATGAAATAGAAATTGATTTTGGATAGTCGCCTGTTTTCAATGCTATTCAGGGAGTTGAAATCTTGAGCGATAAAGTTCATTTTGCCTTTCCTGAAAGCACACTTATCCCACCTTGTTACCTTTGGCAATGTTTTCCAATCTATTTTAAAAAATAGGTCATATGGGGCTTTTTTAAACTCAAAAAGACTCCATAGTCTCTATGGTGGGTTTACCCACTACAGAAACTATAGAGTCTTATTTTGTTAGGAGTCATAAAAGGTGACTTCGTTATCATTATTTAGTAATAAGGATTTTAGAGTTTTTCTTTACTTTTACCGATGTAGCGTTTTTTATAGGTGAAGCGGTGACCGCAAAAACGGCATCGATAATAGATTTTGTCTGCTTCATATAACATAGCATACATGGCTCCCTCACGTCCGTTAATAGCATTACCAATCAAGGCAGCTTGAGCGGAAAACTGTTTTCGCTTAGGATTTTCGATGGTCAGATTTTTAGAGTGACACTTAGGACAAGTCATAGTGTTTTTGGGGGAGTTTACTTTTGGGTGCTTTCTAGCCCAGTAGCTGCGAACAATAAAGATGGCAAGGATAAGAGCAAGAAAAAATAAACTTCGATATTGAATAATAGTTTGCATGATGGCTCCTCTATAAAATAAAAAACTGGTCGTTAGACCAGCTTTTTATTTGCCGAAAAGTCCTTTAACTTTGTCAAGGATACCATCAGCACCTTGCGCACCATCAAGAAGACCTTTTGCTTGTTCAAAATATTCACCAAGCTGATCCTTGTTTTCATTGATAAAATCTTGTGCAGCTGAGAAGTCTTTGTTTGCAATCATGTCTTTAACTTCATTAAATAAGTCCATTGGGTTCATTTATATCACCTCTAAAAAAATTAAGCATTTAGCTCAACACTATTAAACCATATTATATTTAATTATTCAATTAATTAGACTAAAAATTATTTGATGGATCCATCAGATAAAAGATTTAGGCTACAATCTTCACTAAGTTTTAAGATTTTTCCATTGTTGAGGAGTTCGAGTTTGGGATTCATCAGTTTTGGGATTTTTTCTTGATACCAATGCTCAAATGATCCTTCGCCGTCATAATAAAAAAGGTCTAGTGTCCCATCAGAATGATTATAGCTATAGGCAATTTTTTGACTAGGGTGAAAAGCTATGAGCAAGTTTGCATCAGGCTTATAAAATGAGAGAGAATCCACGAGTTGCTCTTTTTGTCGTGTCTCGAGTTTGCCATCTGTATGATTAATATAAAGCGAGAAATGATCAGGTGTTTGTGTGAGATAGGTAAGGTTTCTCAAAATCTTTTTCCTTTCTTTTTGTAAAATTATATCATATTTTTGTTAGAATGTAAGTGGCTTTAAAATAATCACTTTATGCCCAAGAATAGTCCTAAATTTGATATAATTAGTAGCATAGAAATGAGGAGAAAGATGACTAAGCAAGCAACGATTTGTTATATTGATAATGGGCGTGAGCTATTACTCATGTACCGTAATAAAAAGCCAAACGATGTTCATGAAGGAAAGTGGATTAGTGTAGGTGGTAAACTGGAAGTAGGAGAGACTCCTGATGAGTGTGCCAGAAGAGAAATTTTGGAAGAGACAGGACTGGTTGCCAAAAAAATGGACTTTAAAGGGATGATCACTTTCCCTGATTTCACTCCAAATGAGGATTGGTACACTTATGTTTTTAAGATAACTGAATTTGAAGGGCAACTCATTGATTGTGTTGAAGGAACATTAGAGTGGGTACCGTATGATCAGGTTTTAAGTAAGCCTACTTGGGAAGGGGATTATGAGATTTTTAAATGGATTTTAGAAGATGCTCCCTTCTTTTCTGCCAAGTTTGTTTATGATGCTCATCAAAAATTAGTTGACCGCCAGGTTCAATTTTATGAAAGGTAATGAGGCGTAAGATATGTTTTCTCAAGAGGATAAAAAATTTACCCTTAGCTGGTTTTTCAAGTGGTTTTTAAATAATCAAGCTGTAACAGTGTTGATGGTATCCTTACTTGTGTTTTTGAATATTTTTGTTTTAACGAAAATCAGTTTTTTATTTACTCCTGTCTTATCATTTTTAGCTGTGATTATGCTTCCTGTTGTGATTTCAGCTCTACTTTACTATCTATTAAAACCCATTGTTGATTTGTTGGAAAAAGCTGGCGCTAGTCGGATAGTGGCTATTACACTCGTTTTTATTGTTTTATCAGGGCTATTGATATGGGGAGTTGCTGTAGCAGTTCCCAGCTTGGTTGATCAGATTTTAACTTTTGCTGATAATCTTCCATCTTACTTGAAGGAGGGAGAAAAACAGGTCAACCTGCTTTTAAAAAATAATCAGTTTAATGCCATTCGCCCTCAGCTTGAAAATATGGTAAATAACTTTAGTAGCAAGGCAGCAGACTATGCAGAGACTTTTTCAAAGTCTGCAGTTAACTGGGTTGGTAATGTTGCCTCCTTGGTGACACGAGTAGCAGTGGCTATTATGATTTCACCTTTTATTCTCTTTTATTTATTGAGAGATAGTGGCAAGTTTAAAGAACGATTTATTGAATTCTTACCAACAAAGATACGTCAACCTAGTCTGCGTGTTTTATCAAACATAAATGCACAATTATCAAGTTATGTTCAAGGGCAGGTGACAGTTGCTATTGTAGTAGCTATTTTGTTTTCTATTATGTTTTCAATCATTCAACTTCGCTATGCTACAACGCTGGCTATCATTGCAGGTATTTTAAACATGGTGCCTTATTTAGGAAGTTTTTTGGCGATGATTCCAGCTTTTATTTTGGCTATGGTAGCTGGTCCTATTATGGTGATTAAGGTTGCGGTTGTTTTTATAATTGAACAGACAATTGAAGGGCGTTTTGTCACCCCACTTGTCATTGGTAGCAAGTTAAATATTCATCCCATTACGATATTATTTGTTTTACTAACAGCAGGCTCTATGTTTGGTGTCTGGGGAGTGTTTTTAGCTATTCCTATCTATGCTTCTGTAAAAGTGATTTTAAGTGAAATTTTTACTTGGTATAAAGCTGTCTCAGGATTATATGTTGAAGATATTGAGGAAGTAGGAGAAGGAAATGACAAATAGTGAAAAAATGGTAGCCTCTATTCAGGCTCAAGATTTAGAGCATGCTGAAAAGTATTTCAACCGTGCCTTAAAAGAAGATGATCAAGAAACACTTTTATCATTAGGAGAATATCTAGAATCAATTGGTTTTTTTCCACAAGCCAAACTGATCTATGAGCAATTAATCGGAGACTATCCAGAGCTTGCCCTCAGTTTAGCTCAAATTGCAGCAGAAGATGGACAGATTGAAGAAGCCTTTCTTTATCTAGATACCATAAAAGAAGGTGATGAGGCTTACTTAGAATCCCTCTTAGTGATGGCTGATCTGTATCAGATGGAAGGGTTAACAGATGTGGCGCGTGACAAGTTACTCTTAGCTAGTGAATTTAGTCAGGAGCCGCTTATCTATTTAGGTTTGGCTGAAATGGAGTTGGAATTAGGGAACTATCAAACTGCTATTTCGTTTTATGCTAGTTTAGACAATCGCTCTATCTTAGAAGAAACAGGTATTTCAACCTATCAACGTATTGGTTTAGCTTATGCGAGTCTAGGAAAATTTGAGGCAGCAATTGAGTTTTTAGAAAAAGCTGTCGAGATTGAATACGATGACCAGACAGTTTATGAACTTGCTTTGATTTTATTAGATCAAGGTGAGAGTCAAAAATCAGAAATTTACTTTAAACAGTTGGATACTATAAATCCTGATTTTGAAGGTTATGAGTTGGCTTATGCTAAAGCACTTCATGCCGAACACAAGCTTCAAGATGCTTTACGAGTACTTCAACAAGGTTTAGCTAAAAATAGCTTTGACAATCAACTTCTTCTTTTTGCTTCCCAATTATCTTATGAAAACCATGATGCTAAAGCAGCAGAGCACTACCTTCTCCAAGCTAAAGAGATTGCAGAAGACCAAGAAGAGATCGATTTACGACTATCGACACTTTATCTTGAAAGGGAAGCTTATGAAGATGTGATTGCTTTAGAACGAGAAGGGATAGATCAAGTCTTGACACGTTGGAATATCGCTAAAGCCCATCAAGCTTTGGAGAATGAAGAGGAAGCTTTTGAGCTCTATCAGGCATTAGAGGATGATCTTGGAACTAATCCTGAGTTTTTAAAAGATTATGCTTATTTATTGTATGAATTTGCTTATCGTGTTAAAGCTAAAGAGATAGCTAAACGTTATTTACAGTTAGTTCCAGATGATAGTGAGGTTGCAGCTTATTTTGAAATATAAGAAAGGTTAGGGTATGGCAGAGGCAATTAAGTTATTTCAATATAATACATTGGGTGCTTTGATGGCAGGACTATATGGTGGTTCTTTGACCATTGGAGAGTTGCTTGAGCATGGTGATTTAGGGATTGGGACGCTTGATTCAATTGATGGAGAATTAATTGTCCTGGATGGAAAGGCTTATCAAGCTAAAAGTACAGATGGCAAATTAGAGGTTGTAGAGGTTTCATCTGATGAAAAGGTCCCTTATGCTGCTGTGGTCCCTCATCAAGCAGAAGTGATTTTTCGTCAACGCTTTGAAATGACCCACCGTGAATTAGAAGAGCGCATTGAGTCCTATTATGATGGTCATAATCTTTTTCGTTCCATTAAGATTCATGGTAAGTTTAAACAGATGCATGTCCGTATGATTCCAAAGTCTGCTCCTGATCGTAAGTTTGCAGAAGTTGCAGTTGGACAACCTGAACATCATGCTGAGGAGGTCACGGGAACTATTGTTGGATTTTGGACACCAGAGATGTTTCATGGAGTGAGCGTAGCGGGTTACCACCTTCACTTTTTATCTGATGATCACGCTTTTGGTGGGCATGTGATGGATTTTATTATTGAGGAGGGGATTGTGGAAGTTGGTCCTGTTGATCAACTGGATCAACGATTTCCCGTACAAGATCGAAAATACCTTTTTGCAAAATTCAATATGGATGAGTTAAAAGAGGATATTAGTAAATCAGAGTAAAAAAATCGATGAAGTTTAAAACTTCATCGATTTAATTTTATCCTCAGTAGGCGTCACACGGAGAGTCTTTTGTCCTGTATAGGTTACAAAACCTGGTTTTGCTCCACTTGGTTTATTGAGTTTTTTTGCCTCAATCATATCTACTTGCACAAGATTAGATAATCTCGCTTTAGAGTAGTAAGCTGCTAATTCAGCTGCATCAGTTTTGACCTCATCACTAGGGTTGAGGTTATCTTTAATTAAAACATGACTTCCTGGAAGATCTTTAGCATGGAACCATAGCTCCCCTTTTTTTGCTAATTTAAAGCTGATTTCCTCGTTTTGAAGATTATTTTTTCCAACTAAGATGAGTGTTTTTCCATCAGAAGCTAAATACTGTACAGGTTTCTGACGTTTTTGACGCTTGTCATGAGCACGTCTTCGGATAAAGCCAGTTTCAATCAGTTCTTGTCGGATGTCATCAATCTCAGATAAGTTAGCTTGATTTAGTGCAGTCTCCACACTTTCAAGATAAGTAATCGTCTGTTTGGTGTCATCGATCAAGTAGGTCAGATGCTTAACAGCCTCTTTTAATTTTTGGTATTTTTTAAAATAACGCTGAGCATTTTGATTGGGTGTTAATGCTTTATCTAATGTAATCATTAATTTTTCGCCCGTGTAATAATTGTCCAATTCAACACTATCTTTATTGTTTGGAACAAGACTGAGATAGGTGGTTAATAATTCACCTTTTTGTCGAAAGAGTTCAGCTGTTTCCGTGTCATTTAACTCTTGCTCTTGTTTATGCAGTTTTTTCTTATTTTTATCCAACTCACTTGTTACGCGATGGATTAAGTCAGAAGCCTGTTGTAAAACACGATCGCGTTCAGCTTTTTCTTGATAAAAATAATCTAAAAGAGTAGAGAGATCAGAAAAAGCTTGGATACTATCTCCAAAATCAATGGCAGAAAAAGAGTTTGGGGTGAGACTAGGCTTAAGGGGAGAGGAGAAGAAAGAGCGGAACTGTTTTAGTCTATCACTTGTCAATTGTTGGCTTAAAGCTGTAGCGGTATCACGTCCTAAACCTTGAAAAAGTGTTTGGAGATTTTTAGGGGTCAATTCATTAGTTTGTAGCACTTCAAATAATTTGTCATCAGCAATAGTGAAGGGATTAAAGGCAGTTGATTTTGGAGGGGCGATGTAAGTACTTCCTGGTAGAATCGTACGATAAGTATTTTGAGAAAAACCGACGTGTTTGATAGACTCAATAATCTTTGATTCGTTTTTATCAATCAAAATAATATTAGAGTGTTTGCCCATGATTTCAATGACTAGGGTGACCTTAATATGATCGCCAATTTCATTTTTATTGGAAACAGTCATCTCTAAGACCCGATCATTTTCCACTTGTTCGATACTTTCAATCGTTGCACCTTGAAGGTATTTACGCATCAACATGGTGTAAGTATTTGGAAATTTTGGGTTTTCAAAGTCGCTCTCAGTTAGTTGAAGACGCCCAAAAACAGGATGGGCAGACAAGAGCAGTTTATAATTTTTACGATTACTACGGATTCCTAGAACGAGCTCACGTTCAAAAGGTTGATTCACCTTTTGAATGCGACCAAATAAAAGTTGGTCCTGTAATTCTTTGGTCATGTGATGTAAGAAAAAGCCGTCAAAAGACATAAAGAACTCCTCTCAAAAATTAGTCTTTTCATTATATCATATTTCTGAGATTAGCGTATTGATGCAATCAAGATGACTTGAAAAATTAATCACTTTCTTGTAAAATACGATTCAAGGGGGGAATGAATGAAAAGAAAACGTTTAGGGAGAATAAGCCTAGTTGTTTTATTGTTGACTCTCATTTATGCTCCTGTTTTAGCTAGACGTGTTCGGGAAGAGGAGTTTCAAATGTTAGCTCTTCCAAAAGCAAAAAATGTTATTTACAAAGAAAATATGGATATGACGACCATCAATCGTGATCCTAGAGATTTTGTGATTATTTTTTATAGGCCTAGTGATGTTCAAGTTGCTCACCATCTCACGCATTTTTTAGAGCATCATCCAAACTTAAAAGTTAAGTGTACCATCTATATCAATGTGATGACTAAAAAAAAATCAAGCTTTGGATAAGGAGCTAGGTTTACAAGATAATCTGATGACTATCGGCTATTTTGCAGATGGTAAGATGCAAAATCGTATCTTAATTGATCAAGAGACAGACTTGGAATCCTACTTTGAAAAGATGATTAATGGGATTTCCTACTATTAAAAGTTTTAAATGGGAGAAGCCTTCTCCTATTTTTTGTTTTATGTTAAAATGGAACTAGTATTTTTTGATTAGATTGGAAATATGATGATTATATCAACAATTTCACAGGGCTTACTTTGGGCAGTCCTTGGTTTAGGGATTTTTATGACATTTCGTATCCTAAACTTCCCAGATATGACCACAGAAGGTTCTTTTCCTCTAGGAGGTGCAGTTGCTGTCACGCTGATGACCGCAGGAGTCCATCCTTTACTAGCAACATTAGCAGCATTATTAGCAGGCTGTCTTGCAGGTCTGGTGACAGGTCTTCTTTATACGAAAGGTAAGATTCCAACTTTATTATCAGGTATTTTGGTGATGACTTCTTGCCATTCTATTATGTTAATGATTATGGGACGGGCTAATTTAGGGCTATTGGATGCGGTGAAGCTACAAAGTCTTCTTCCTTTTTCTGAGTCGCTTAATCTTTTAGTGATTGGGCTACTTTTTGTCATTTTAGTGATTGGTCTAATGATTTATTTTTTAAATACTCGCTTAGGTCAAGCCTATATTGCAACAGGTGATAATAAAGATATGGCAAAGAGTTTTGGAATTGATACTGATAAGATGGAGTTGATGGGCTTGGTTTTATCAAATGGTATTGTTGCCCTCTCTGGCGCTCTTATTAGTCAACAAGATGGTTATGCAGATGTTTCAAAGGGAATTGGTGTCATTGTTATTGGTCTTGCAAGTATCATTATCGGTGAGGTCCTATTTTCAACCAATTTAACCTTGCTTGAGCGTCTAATTGCTATTGCAGTGGGGTCTATTTTGTACCAATTTTTAATTTTAGCAGTGATAGCGCTTGGCTTTAATACGAATTATTTGAAGTTATTTAGTGCTTTAGTATTGGCTACTTGTCTGATTATTCCAGAGGTCAAAAATAAATTGTTTAAAGGAGTTAACCTATCACGATGAAAAAAATAGTTGAATTAAAAAATGCAACGGTACAGGTTAACAATGGTTTTGATGAGTTAAAAACAATTTTAGATCAAGTTTCTCTCACCATTTATGAACATGATTTTTTGACGATATTAGGGGGAAATGGTACAGGGAAATCCACTTTGTTTAATGTGCTTGCTGGAACTTTGCCTTTAACCAGTGGTAGCATTCATATTCTTGGAGAAGATGTGACCGATTTGCCAGCTGAAAAACGTGCCAAGTACTTATCGCGTGTTTTTCAGGATCCTAAGATGGGAACTGCTCCTAGAATGACAGTTGCAGAAAATATGTTGATTGCCAAATATCGTGGTGAAAAAAGAGGCTTGATGAACCGTCAATTGCAGTCGCATAAAGCTGAATTTGAAAATTTAGCTAGTCAGATTGGAAACGGTATTGAAAAGCATCTAGACACCCCAACAGGACTTTTGTCTGGAGGGCAACGTCAAGCGCTTAGTTTATTGATGGCAACCTTGAAACGCCCTGATTTATTACTTTTGGATGAGCATACTGCAGCTTTAGATCCTAAAACAAGTGTTGCTTTGATGACTTTGACAGATCATTTTATTAAAGAAGATCAATTAACCGCCTTAATGATTACACATCATATGGAAGATGCTCTGAAATATGGCAATCGCTTGATCGTCATGAAAGATGGAAAAATCATTCAGGACTTAAGCAAGGAAGAAAAAGAAAAACTTTCCATTTCAGATTACTATAGTTTATTTGAATAAGAAACTACAGGCTGGGCAAAAAGCCCAGCGCCACTTCTCAAAGTTCGTATCAACATCTCAGCGCAGTGGTTGATTGGCTTTAGCAGTCCAGTGGACTGTTAAAGGTTGGAGATAAGATTTGCGAAGCAAATCTCAGCAATTCGTGTTTCACACTCCAAATCTGACCATGACGACTGTTGCGAACAAAGTTTGCTTCATCTCCAGCCTCAAACTGTCTCCCAGACAGTTTGAGCTGTTCGGGGGTGGGAGTGCAGCAGTCTGGGGATAGACTGTTTCAGCTCAACAACTGGAAATAAAGACTTGTTGACCAACTCTTTTTTTTTGATCGATCTCTTTCTCACTCCCTTTTTGTGTTGTCAAATCCCTTTTACGTCACTCTTTGACTATTAGCTAAAGTATGCTAAAATGATAAAAAGGAGATAAGGTATGAAAAAAAGTTTAGGTCTATTGCTTGTTTTATTACTTTTAACAGCTTGTCAGAATCGGTCAGAGGTTGTAACAGTTGTCAAAGAAGAAAGCCAATCAAGTCAATCAACTAGTCAATCAAGTCAAAAGAGTGAGACCGCTGTATCAGAAAGTTCTACATCTTCATCATCTTCATCAAGTAGTGTCAAAGAAGCTTATACTCAAGAAGTTGCGACAGCAACAGCCCTATGGAATGCGGATAAAGCACAACAACTTGCCAGTTTTATGGTTTCTTGGGGTAATGAGATGAACCAGCCTGGGTATAAAAGTGAAGGCATTGATGAATGGTTAAGCTTTAATTTCTTTATGAATGATAGTTATGATATTTCAGTTGAGAAATCTCTTGATGGAACAGGAAACTCAGACTATAATATTGTTGCCGTATATAGTTATGTTTATGGGGCTAATAGTATCCATCGCTATTTCTTTACCTTTAATCGCTCAGGTCAACCAGTTGTTTTGTATAGCGCCCAAAATCAAGGGGGGATGCCTCATAACCGTTTGTATGTGAAACAAACACAAAACCAAGAATTAAGCGCAGGCTTTGCCAATATCGCTAATCAATAAGTGTAAAAACAACCTTTTCAGCCGAAGAGGTTGTTTTATGGTACGAATTGCCTTTGTTTTATGCTATAATGTAAGAGACTGTAACTTTTGTTACCAACTGTAATTCGACTTGCTTAAAGCAAGGACCGTTAGTATATTAAAATAAATTTTAAGGAGAAAAAATGAGCGATATTAAAATTATTGCCTTGGGTGGTGTTCGTGAAAACGGGAAAAACCTGTATATTGCAGAAGTAAATGATTCCATTTTTGTCTTGGATGCGGGCTTAAAATATCCTGAAAACGATCAACTTGGAGTGGATATGGTGATTCCTAATCTGGATTATCTGATTGAAAATAAAAATCGGATTCAAGGGATTTTCTTGACGCATGGCCACGCTGATGCTATTGGGGCACTGCCTTTTATCTTACAACATGTTCGTGTTCCTGTCTTTGGTTCTGAGTTGACCATTGAGTTAGCACGTTTAGTGGTTAAAAATAATGATGCGACTAAGAAATTTAAGGATTTTCATATTGTTGATAGCGATACGGAGATTGAATTTGGTGATGCTGTTATTTCCTTCTTTAAAACTACCCACTCTATCCCAGAAAGTTTAGGTGTTGTTGTGGGAACAGATCAAGGAAATATCGTCTATACAGGTGATTTTAAGTTTGATCAAGCGGCATCAAGTCTTTATCAAACGGATTTTAGACGATTATCTGAAATTGGTCGCGAAGGGGTCTTAGCTCTTTTATCTGATTCTGCTAACGCTGATAGCAATGTTCAAATTGCTAGTGAAGCAGAGGTTGGTCTAGAGATTGATCATGTGATTTCAAATTGGGAAGGTCGTATCATTGTGGCAGCTGTTGCTAGTAACCTTGCTCGTATTCAACAAGTTTTTGATGCAGCGGCAGAAAATGGGCGTCGTGTTGTCCTAACAGGGTTTGATGCAGAAAATATTGTGCGTACAGCTATACGTTTGAAAAAACTTCGTGTATCAGATGAAAAATTAATGGTCAAACCAAAAGATATGTCTCGTTTTGAGGACCACGAGTTGATTATTTTAGAAACAGGTCGGATGGGAGAGCCAATCAATGGTTTGAGTAAGATGTCCATTGGACGTCATCGTTATGTACAGATTAAAGATGGGGACTTGGTGTATATTGTCACAACACCATCTATCGCTAAAGAAGCAGTAGTAGCTCGGGTAGAGAATATGATTTATAAGGCAGGTGGACGTGTTAAACTTATTACACAAAATCTGCGTGTATCAGGTCATGCTAATGGACGTGATTTACAATTGATGATGAATCTTTTACAACCTAAATATCTTTTCCCTATCCAAGGTGAATACCGTGAATTACAAGCTCATGCAGATTTAGCTCAAGAAATTGGTATCTTACCAGAGAACATTTATATCATGAAACGCGGGGATATCATGGTACTTGAAAAGGATGGTTTTTTCCATCAAGGAGGCGTTCCTGCTGGTGATGTCATGATTGATGGTAATGCTATTGGTGATGTGGGCAATATCGTTCTTCGTGACCGCAAAGTATTATCTGAGGATGGTATCTTTATCGTGGCTATTACGGTCAATAAAAAAGAGAAAAAAATTATCTCAAAAGCTAAAATCAATACCCGTGGCTTTGTTTATGTGAAGAAGAGTCGCGACATTTTACGTGAGAGTGCAGATATTGTCAATAAAACTGTAGAAGAATATTTAGCGCAAGATAGTTTTGATTGGTCTGATTTAAAGTCAGCTGTTCGTGATGAAGTTAGCAAGTACCTTTTTGATCAAACCAAACGCCGTCCAGCCATTCTTCCAGTAGTAATGGAAGTGCGATGAGCTTAAATTAGCTGTAAGGTCAGTTGATGGAAAATAAGGAGAAAGGAAGAGCTGGAGTTTATATTCAGGTGTTCCTTTTTTTCTACCAGTTTTGTAAAGTTTTAGATTTTTTTGTTTTAATCATAAGTTGAAAGGGAGAAAATATGGCATTTTTTCAAATTGAATATCGTTCAGATTGTTTAGAGATGGAGCGTGAAGTTAATGTTATCTATCCAGATGGTTTTAGTGTAGCGGATCCTGACTGTCAGGATATTCCAGTTCTTTACCTCTTACATGGAATGAGCGGGAATCATAACTCTTGGCAAAAGCGGTCAGCTATTGAGCGTTTACTCAAAAAGACCAACTTGATTGTTGTCATGCCTTCAACGGATCTTGCCTGGTACACCAATACCCGCTATGGAATGAAGTATTTTGATGCTCTTGCAATGGAATTGCCACAGGTGATGCAACGTTTCTTTCCTAATATGACTAAGAAACGAGAGAAGACTTTTATTGCTGGTCTCTCAATGGGAGGCTATGGCGCTTTTAAACTCGCTATGGCAACAGAGCAGTTTTCTTATGCTGGATCATTTTCTGGGGCACTTAGTTTTAAAGGACTGGATGATAGAAATTTAAACTCACCTTATTGGTCAGGGATTTTTGGGGATGCTGAAGCGTTTGAAAAAGGAGAGAATAATCTCCAAAATTTAGCAGAAAAAACAGATCGGAAAACAAAATTTTATGCTTGGTGTGGTGTAGAAGACTTTTTATTTGAAGCCAATAATGAAGCAATCAAAAACTTTAAACAATTGGGGTTAGATATTGAGTACCGTACTGGGCCAGGTAAACATGAATTTTATTATTGGGAAAAGCAATTAGAAGAATTTTTACGCTGGCTGCCCATTGATTATGTTGAAGAAGAGCGTTTAAGTTAGGGGGATGAAGTGAGTTATCAGATCTACGGAGAATATTCGGCTTATCTACCTTTAATTTTAAAGTCTTTTCAAGAAAAAATTGAAGAAAAAAATAAGCAACAGAAGTTACAAACAGGCTTCAAACTATATGAACATTTTTTAGCCCGTGTTAAAAGCCAAGAAAGCATGATGGATAAATGTCAAAGAAAATCCTTACCGCTTCATCCTCACTCGGCTCTTAGAGAAATCAAAGATAGTATTGGGATTCGCATTATCTGTGGCTTTGTTGAAGATATTTTTTTCTTAGTTGATTTTATCAAGAAAATAGAAGGTGTTTCAGTTTATAACGAAAAGGACTTCGTCAGCAAACCAAAACCAAATGGCTATCGTTCTTATCATTTGATTTTAGAAGTAGAGACTCCTTTTCCAGACTGTCTTGGTCATCAGCAGGGGAAATACTTTATTGAGGTTCAATTACGTACTATTGCTATGGATTCGTGGGCGAGTTTGGAGCATCAGATGAAATATAAGCATGACATCAAAAATCCAGAACGCTTGGTAAAAGAATTAAAACGTTGTGCAGATGAGCTGGCGTCGTGTGATCTTAGTATGCAAACTATTAGACAACTCATCCAAGAAGGTGGTGATTAAATGACGCTCTCTATTTTATTAGCAGAAGATGAAGAACAATTAGCTCGTGTTTATACAGCTGCTTTGGAGCATAAAGGTTATCAGGTTGTTAGAGTATCAAATGGGCAAGAAGCGATTGATCAATCTAAAGAACAGGTTTTTGATGTCATGATATTAGATATTATGATGCCTGTTAAAAGTGGCTTAGAAGCTTTAGCAGAGATTCGATCAAGTGGAGATAAGACCCATGTTGTGATGTTGACAGCTATGTCAGGACTCGATGATAAAGTAACAGGGCTTGAAACGGGTGCTGATGATTATCTCACAAAGCCTATTTCCTTAAAAGAGCTCCTCGCACGGATGGCGTCCTTAGAACGTCGTTTGCATAGTTTTACAGATAAAGTGTTAAATCTTGGTAATATTATTTTAAATACTTCCCAGCAGGAGTTAGCGACTTCTAACACAATTAGATTATCTAATAAGGAAAGTCAATTGATGGCATTCTTTATGTTAAATCATGGTAAGGAATTAAGGACTAAAGATATCTTTCAGCATTTATGGGCAAAAGATAAGGATCCTGAAATAGATGAAGGCTATGTTTATATCTATGTGAGCTATCTTCGCCAGAAATTAAAAGCGATTGGGGCCAACCTTGAAATTATTGGTGACGAAAATCAGTCTTATCATTTGAGAATTAGAGAGGAGGTCGAATGATTAGAAAGTTAAGAATACAATTTATCACGATCGCTTCTATAGCTGTTTTTCTTGTTTTGACAGGTTTTATGGTAGTCTTTAATTCAGCCCGTTATATCCAAAGTAACAATGAAGTTAATACCATTATGCAAATTTTATCTGATAATGCTGGTACCTTGCCAAGTAAAAATAAATTAGATTTTTCATTAAGTAACAGCTCTTTATCTAGCACACGTCTATCCCAAATGCACTATTTTACACTCCTAATAGACTCAAAGGGAACTTTAATAGAATCTAATATGCAGCAAGCCAGTGATGTTGCAACAGATGATTTAGATGATTTGATTGATAAGGCTGATGTTAAAAATAAGGTGACTTACTTTAAATACCAACAACACTATTACGCCTATCTAGCTGAACCTTTGTCCAATCAAAAAACAAGAATCATTTATTTAGATATTACAGATTATATAGAAGAAAGACCCGAGTTATTAATTCTTTCGATCTATATGTTTATCTTTAGTATGCTATTTTTCATTGTTGTGATTTCTATTTTTTCTGGTCAAGCTATCCGTCCCTATATTGAAAATGCAGAGCGACAAAAACGCTTTATTACAAATGCAGGACACGAATTAAAAACACCTCTAGCTATCATTTCTGCCAATACGGAACTACAAGAAATGTTAGATGGAGAGAGTGAATGGAGTAAATCTACCAAAGATCAAGTACAACGTATGACCGACTTGATTAATCGCATGGTGACACTTGCCAAATTGGAAGAGCAAGCCGATCTTGTTTTAAGCAAGTGTGATTTTTCTGCTATTACACAGGATGCCGCAGAGGATTTTAAAGGACCAGTGATTAAAGATGGCAAGCAATTTACCTTAAGTATTACACCAGGACTGTTTGTTGAAGCTGAGGAGAAATCACTATTTGAGTTGGTTACCATTCTTGTTGATAATGCCAATAAATATTGTGATCCAACTGGTCAAGTAATAGTCAGTCTATCTAGGTTAGGTAGAAAAAAAATTAAGCTAGAGGTTTCAAATACTTTTTCAGATGGAAAAGCTGTTGATTATAGTAAATTTTTTGAGCGTTTTTATCGTCAAGATGAGTCTCATAATCAGCAGGTATCTGGCTATGGTATCGGTCTTTCTATGGCAGAAAGTCTGGTCAAGTTATTTAAAGGACGTATTGGAGTGACTTATAAAAATAATCATATTAGTTTTAGAGTTGTTTTTCCATCTAGTCATCCCTAAGCAAGGTTTCTCCTTGCTTTTTTAGTTAGCTCCTGTTATACTAATATCTCAAGTTTTAGGATTTTTTATGACATACGAAAGAGGTAGAACATGAAAAATCTCATTGGATTTATTGTAAAAGTGTTGTTTTTTATTCCACGCTTAATCTTATCTTTAATTTGGAGTTTAGTGAAAGCAGTGGTGATTGTTGCTCTTTTATTTTGGGGCATTACTTATTTTACTAATCAGCAAACATCATCGGTTTCAGATGTTTTTTCTACAGGTATTGAGACGCTTCGTCAAGTCCTTCAGGGAAATGGTAACCAATTAGCTAATAATGTTGCCAATAACCTTTCTAATCTATCAGTGGATAATTATTCTCATACCGAAGGGAGCCGTTGGGAGACAAATGCGGCAACTGTCTATTTGGAGTCGACTGATCCTACCCTAGTATCAGCTTATGAAACAGCTATTGCTAACTGGAATGCTACGGGTGTCTTTACTTTTACCATGACAACAGATAAAGATCAAGCTGATATTATTGCAACAGACTATTCTGATGCTCAAACGCAAGCAGCAGGTTTAGCTGAAAGCGAGACAAATATGCTGACTAACCGTTTAAAACATGTTGATGTGAAATTAAATACATATTATTTACTAAATGAGGAATATGGTTATGATTTTGACCGTATTGTTCATACAGCAGAGCATGAGTTGGGACATGCTATCGGACTTGACCACGATGATGCAGAAGTTTCAGTCATGCAGTCTGCAGGATCCACCTATGGTATCCAAGAAACAGATCTATTAGCTGTCCAAGAATTGTATCAATAGGAGTTTTATGTACCGTAAATTTAAGCGTTATGCTAGACGTTACCCAGAGCAAGTTATTTTATTATTTTTTAACACAGGAGTTTTTGCTTGGTTAAAGGCAACTAGTATGAGTATCCTATCTCATCTTAATCTAAGTGTCGGAGACTATATTCCCACATTTGTCCGTGTCTTGATTGGAGACAATATGCAATCTTTACAAAAACTGATTGGTAACTCACCTTTTATTTGGTTGGTCCTATCCATGATAATGATGTCTATTTTACGCTTTGTTGAAGGTCTAGTGAAATTATTGATTTTTACGCTTGTCATTGTTGTAGGCATCTATTTAATGATGAAAAATCAAGCTATTTTAGAACACTTAAAATTTATGTAGAAAAAAGTCAGTCCCTTACTTAAAAGATTGAGTAGGGCTGATTTTTTTTGTTATAATAGAGTCATGATTATTTTAAATGGAAACAAACTAGAACGCTCCTTTTCAGGTGACGTTCTTTTCGATAATATTAACATTCAAGTAGATGAACGAGATCGTATTGCATTGGTTGGGCGAAATGGTGCGGGGAAATCAACTCTTCTTAAAATACTCGTTGGCGAAGAGTCTCCCACCTCAGGTGACGTGACTTTGAAGCGTGATTTATCCTTGTCTTATTTGGCACAAGATAGTCGCTTTGAATCAAACAATACTATTTTTGATGAGATGCTCCTAGTCTTTTCGGATTTGCGGGCGATGGAGAAAAAGTTGCGTGCCATGGAGTTGGATATGGGGAGCTCATCAGGGGCTACATTAGATAAGCTGATGGCAGATTATGATAGACTCTCGGAAGAGTTTCGGCTGTTAGGCGGCTTTACTTATGAGGCAGATATTAAGGCGATTTTAAATGGCTTTCAGTTTCCAGAAAGCATGTGGCAAACTCCAATTGCAGAGTTATCAGGCGGACAAAATACCCGTTTGGCTTTGGCACGGATGCTTTTAGAAAAACCTGAATTGCTAGTACTTGATGAGCCGACAAACCATTTAGATATCAAAACGATTGCTTGGCTAGAAAATTATTTAGCCAACTATCAGGGAGCTTTGATTATTGTGAGTCACGATCGATACTTTTTAGATAAAGTGGCAACAGTGACTCTAGATTTAAACCCTAACTCACTTGATCGCTATGTTGGCAATTACTCTAGTTTCATGGAACAAAAAGCTCAAAAATTAGCAACGCAGGAAAAATTATTTGAAAAGCAGGCTAAGGAAATTGCTCAATTAGAAGATTTTGTTCGTCGAAATATTGCGCGTGCCTCAACCACAAAGCGTGCTCAAGCACGACGTAAGCAGTTGGAAAAAATAGAACGTTTAGATAAACCAGGACAATCACAAAAGTCTGCTCATATGACCTTTTTTGCTGAAAAGTCCTCAGGTAACGTTGTTTTAACGGCACGTGACGTTTCCATAGGCTATGATGGAAAGATTTTGTCTTCTCCTATTGAGCTTGAGTTGAACAAGCATGAAGCAGTAGCTATTGTGGGGCCAAATGGAATTGGAAAATCAACTTTTATCAAATCTATTGTTAAACAACTCCCTCTTATTTCAGGAGAGCTTCGCTATGGTGCTAATGTCGAGATGGGGTATTATGATCAAACACAAGCCAATCTAACTCCCTCAAACACTGTCTTAGATGAACTTTGGAATAGTTTCTCGACCGTTCCTGAGGTAGAGATACGTCGTCTATTGGGTGCCTTTTTATTCTCAGGAGATGACGTCAAAAAATCAGTTTCTATGCTCTCAGGTGGTGAACGAGCTCGTTTACTTTTGGCTAAACTCTCTATGGAAAATAACAATTTTCTTGTATTGGATGAGCCGACAAACCATTTGGATATTGATAGTAAAGAGGTACTTGAGGATGCCTTGATTAATTTTGATGGGACCTTGTTATTTGTTAGTCACGATCGTTACTTCATTAACCGAGTGGCAACAAAAGTTTTAGAGTTATCTGAGACAGGAAGTACGCTTTATCTAGGCGATTATGATTATTATATTGAGAAAAAAGCGGAGCTAGAAGCATTGAGAGAATTAGATGCTGCAGAAACAAATCAAGTCAGCTTGGCAGCAGCTCCCGATGCTTCTAATGATTATCAAGTACAAAAGGCTAATCAAAAAGAATACAGAAAATTACAGCGACGTTTATCAGAAATTGAAGCACGCATTGAAGTGATTGAAGTTGAGATGACAAAACTTGAGCAAGAAATGGCATTAACCAATCAAGCAGATGAGTTAATGTCCATGCAAGTACAACTAGATCAATTTATAGAAGAGCAAGAAGGTCTCCTATCAGAGTGGGAAGAGCTTGCAGAAAGGGTAGAAGGTTAAAATGGTAATCAATAAGCGTAGCCGCTTTTCAGATAGTCAGCATGTTTTTGCCTGTCCTATTTGTCATGAGGCCTTGAGTTATGGTGAGACCTTCTTAAAGTGTGAAGAGGGTCATGTGTTTGATTTAGCCAAATTTGGCTATGTTAACCTAGCTCCTCAAGCGAAATCTTCTGATAATTATGATAAGACCAGTTTTAAAAATCGTCAGAAGATTTTAGAGAATGGCTATTATCGTCATATCTATGAAGCCATTAAGGAAGTAGTTCATAGAGAAAGCCTTACTCAGCTTCTAGACGTAGCCTGCGGAGAAGGTTATTATTCTAGATGCTTATCGGATGATTTGGGGTTGAATCTTTTTGCTTTTGATCTTTCAAAAGAGTCGATTCTTCTGGCTAGTAAGGCAGATAAAACCTATGCGGTTAAGTGGTTTGTAGGAGATTTGACACAGCTCCCTATTCAAGATAAGGTAATGGATGGGATCTTAGATATTTTTTCGCCCGCCCACTACAAAGAATTTAATCGTGTATTGAAAGATGATGGTCTTGTCATCAAACTCGTTCCAGGTCCCAATCATCTAAAAGAGCTTCGACGTTTGGCTCAAAATCAACTTCAGAAAGCAGATTATGACCAGCATCGCGTGGTTAATCATTTTGCTAAGTTTTATCCAAGATTCCAAGAACAGTTGGTATCACAAACCTATCCTATCAGCCCCGAAGATCTTAGGGCTTTTGTGGAGATGACACCGCTTTTCTTCCATGTTGATTCCAACCTTTTAAATCTAGATAGCATTACTGAAGTGACAGTTGAAGCTGTTTTACTTATCGGATATAAAGAAAATCGCTAGGATTCCTAGCGATTTTTTTTGGCTCTATAATTTCTGTAGTGGGTAAGAACACCGTGGAAATTATGGAGCCTTTTTGAATATAGAAAAAGGTCCCATATGACCTATAATGAAAAGCGACGAAACTCACATTAGAAAGGGTTCAT